>JBCCHV010000055.1 GCA_039028635.1 Acidobacteriota bacterium | reverse complement strand
GCGATAGCGCGCGGACTCGCGGTCAACGTGGGCTTGCGGATCCCCGGCATGCTTCCTCGGGTCTCCGGCTTGGGCGCGCCCCCCAACGACTTCGCCCTCGGCGCGAGACGATGTCATCTGCTCGGGATCGGTATCGGCCGCCGCGTCGGCACTCGACTCTGCGTCGCGGGCAACTCGCTCCTTCTACCCAAATCATCATATATAGTAGAATACAAGAGTCTTCTAAGCTCTGCTGCTACGCCTCAGATAGATCTATCCTGCGTGCCCTCTCGGGCCCGGGAGCAGGCTGCCGACGACATTTTCAGCAGCCTGCTAGAGTCGAAAGATGGTCCTGATGCGGCGTTGTCTGGTCGTCTTGCTGCTTCTGGCCGTCGGAGTGGCCTTGGTCGCTCCGGCGCTGGCGGCGGACGACTGCGGCTGCTGCGGCGGAAGCTGCGATACGGCCTGCTGCCTGCTGCGCGCCAAGGCCGGCTTCTCGATCGGCCATCCGACTTCCGAGCGACCCCATTGGAAGGCACCGCGGGAGGTGCGTTCCGATTCGCCCTGCGGCGCCACCTGCGGCGCGGCCAGCTCCTTGCCCCTGCCCGATCGGGCGACCGGCGAGGCAGCTCTCGCGTCGGTCGAAGGTACCCACGGAGGGAGCACTGTAGATGCCGCCCTCACCCTGCTGGATCCGCAGTCGCGTCCCGCGGCGCCGCGCGGACCGCCGCTCCTTCCCTAGTCGATTCGTTCTGGCCACCTCGAGACCCGAGGACACCGGCGTCGGTCGCTCCGGCCTGCGTCGCGCTGCTGCGGGTGACTTCGGGCTCCGGTCGCCTGTGCGGGCACCGGAGCCGCTGCTGAATCGACCCATGAGGAAGGACCGAGAGAGAGATGATCAGTCATCGCAAAGGATGGCTCCTGCTGCTGATGGGAGCCGGTTGGTTGATTTGCGGGGCGGCCTCCGCCGCCCCCTTCGAAGGACGTGTCTTGACCCCTGCCGGTGAACCGCTTGGCGGGGCGCTGGTGGAATTCATTGGTACCTCGGGAGAGCGCCTGGCGGTTGGCCGGAGTGATCCCCAAGGGCACTTTCGTCTGGCCGCTGAAGGGGCCGAGCGGGTGCGCATTCGAGCCGCTGGCTACGCCACCCTGGAAACGCCCATTGCCGAGGGCATCGCCGAGCTGCGCCTCGAGCCGATTCGAATCGAGCAACGGCTCGAGGTGACGGCAGCGGCTCCGGAGCTTTCGGCCGCCCTCGATCTGACCGCCGAGCTGCTGGCGCGCTCCGTTGGCGGTGACCTCGCCGAGTCGTTGCGCGGCACGCCGGGGCTGTCGGCGGTGCGCCGCGGGCCGCTCAATCTGGAGCCCACCGTGCGCGGGCTGCAGGAGAGCCAGGTGGCCATGTTCGTCGACGGGACCCGCACCTTCGCGGCCGGGCCCGCGCGCATGGACTCGGACCTCAGTCACGTCAGTCTGGCGGCCGCCGAGAAGGTGCGGGTGGTCAAGGGGCCTTTCGCCTTGACCTGGGGGTCCGGTGCTCTCAGCGCGGTCCGGGTGGACTCGGCCGATCCGGGGTTCGGCCCCTTGGAGTGGCAGGGCTCGGCGGCGGTGCGCTGGACCGAGAACGCCTCGGCCTCGGCCCATGGCCTGGTGTCGCGGCGGGGCGAGCGTTCGACCTTCAGCCTGTTTGCGGAAGGGCGCCAGGGGGATGACTACGAGGACGGGGCGGGGGTCACCGTGCCCGGTGACTACGAGTCGAATACCGCTCGTTTGCGCTTCGGATGGCTCCTCGGCGACGACACCCGCCTCGACTACCAGGGCGGTTATCAGGAGCAGCGCGATATCGACTATCCCGGCCGCCTGCTCGATGCGACCTTCTTCTACACCCGTTCCCACGCCCTGTCACTGCATCGCGAGCGCGTCGGCTCCGGATTCTCGGAGATCTACGGCCAGCTCTACGTCAACCGCAAAGACCACCGCATGAACAACGACGAGAAGCCGACGGCGCAGCCGATGGCCGGGCGCATTCCGCCGTTCGCCTTGAGAGTCGACCTGCCGACCGAGTCGAACACCACCGGCGGTCGTTTCTTCGTCGCCGGCGAGCGCGGCAACTGGCGTCTCAAGGTCGGTGCGGATGCTTACCTCGCAGAGCAAACGGCGCGTCGGCGGATCTCGCGACGCGAGCCCGAGCGGCTGCTCTTCGACGACATCGTGTGGCCCGAGGCGGAGATCGCCAACCAGGGAATCTACGGTCAGGCGGTGCGTGTCTGGGACCGCGCCGAGGTCAGCTTCGGCTTGCGCCTCGATCGCGTCGAGGCTAAAGCCGGTGAGGTTTCCGAGTTCTTCCGCGCCAACACCGCGGGAGATCTCGATCAGGATGAGTCCCACCTCGGCGTGGCTCTCTCCGGACGGTGGCGATTGGCCGATGGCTGGACGGTGTCGGCGGGTTTCGGCCGCGCCAGCCGCACCGCCACCGCCCTGGAGCGCTACTCGGACCGCTTTCCGGCCACCAAGTTTCAGATCAGTGCCGAGTTCCTGGGCAATCCGGACCTCGATCCGGAAACTAGCCTCGAGCTCGATCTCGGCAGTCAGTGGGTGGTCGGCCGGCTGTTGGTCGAGGGCGAGGTCTTCTACCGCGAGATCGACGACTACATCACCGTGGTCGCCGATGCCTCCGTACCGAAGCGCCTGCCGCTGAGTCCGCCGACGGTTTTTCGCTACATCAACGGTGACTCGGCGACTTTCTATGGCGGCGAGCTTCGCCTGCGCCAGGAGGTCGGAGAATGGGTCACCTGGCGTGCTTCGTTGGCGTCGACCCGCGGCGACGACGACGAGCTCGACGAGCCGGTGCTCGGTATCGAGCCGACCAGCGGCACCCTGGCTTTGACCCTGCGTCACCCCTCGGGGCGGTGGTGGGGAGATCTCTCGGTGCGGTTGGTGGAACGGCAGGATCGCGTGGCGGCGGCGCGCTTCGAGGTCGAGACACCTGGTTTCACCCGCCTCGATCTGGCCCTCGGCAGCCGCCTCGGCGAGGCCCTCGAGCTCGAGGTCGGGGCGACCAATCTCACCGACGAGGACTACGCGGAGCATCTCAACGCGCGGGTCCCCTTCACCGGCGAGCGGGTCACCGAGCCCGGGCGCAGCCTGTTCGCTCGCCTGAAGTTGGAGCTCTAGCGATACCGCAGAGCCAGTCCACCGGCGGCGGCGAGGAGCAGGCCGAGAAGCACCAGTCCGAGGCCACCGAGGGCTGGAATCTCGACCGCCGCCGCCGGTGCGAGCTCGGCTTCGGCGAGGTCGTCGAAGTCGTCCGGCGGGGTCAGGAAGGAGCGCACCGCGGCGCGGTTGATCAGCGCCGTCGGGGTTGATGGAAGGGCCAGATCGAGGCGGCAGCGGCGCGCTTCGCCGTCCTCGAGCTCGCCGATCGACCAGCTCCAGACGCCTTCTTCGGGGGCACCCGCGGAGCAGTCGTCGCCGAGCCAGGTGGTTCCGGCGGGAAGGAAGTCGAAGACCTCGACGGCGGCCGCCGCGCCCGGGCCGCCGTTGTGCACCTCGAGGTCACAAGCGGCGCGACCTTCGGTGACTCGGGCGCAGGTCTTGGAGAGCAGGAGCTGCGGCTGGCTGCCGAATCCGGTGAGTGGCACGACGACCGTCGGTCGCGCCGGGTCGTCGCTGCCGAGGGCGAGCTCGGCACTCCGTGGGCCGAGGCCGTCGGGGGAGAAGCGTAAGCGCAGGGCCCGCTCGCCATCGGGGGTCAGGGTGAACGGAGCACCGCCGTCCTCGAGGGCGAAGTCGCCCGCCGTCAAGCGGCTGCCGGTGACCGTCAAGTTGTTCTCCCCGACATTGACGACGCGCACGAAACGCACCGCCGAGGCGCCGACGCCGACGCTCCCGAAATCTCGCGCCTCGGGGATGGTGGCGAGCTCCGGCTCCGTGCCGAGGCCGACCAGGGTGACCTCGACCCGGGGCTCGTCGGGATCGTCCGTCGGGATCACCAGCAGGGCCTCGCGCTGGTCGCGCACGGCCGGCGAGAACCGCACCGTCAAGGAGGTTGTTGCGTCGGCTCCGAGGCTGCCCCCGGCGCCCCCGGCGGTGATCGCGAATTCCGCCACGTCGGGCCCCTCGAGGCTGGCCTGCCCGAAGGACAGGGGACGGGTGCCGGTATTGCTCAGCACGAAGACCCGGTCGCGGGCGGTGCCTACCCGAACCCCTCCGAAGAAGTAGACCGGGCCCGGCGCGATCGCGACGTCCGGTCCTTGCGCCACGCCCGTCAGCGTCAGGTCGATGCGCCCGGTGATGGGGTCGTTGAAGCGCAGATGAGCGGTGGCGGACATGGCGCCCACCTGCCCGCGCGGTCGAAAGGCGAGCTGCAGGTCTCGGCTCTCGCCGGCGGCGAGGCGGAGCTCGTTGCGTCCGGCGGACTCGAAGCGTGTCGGATCACGGCCACTGAACAGGGGTGGCAGGAGGGCGAGGGGACCGTCCCCCTGGTTGGTGACGGTGAACGATCGCAGCGATTCGATGGCGACGTCGCCGTAGGTCAGCTCGCCGAAGTCCGCGTTCTGCGGCGTCACCTGGGCCCGGGGCACGCCGCCCTGGCCGACCAGGGCGAGCTCGAGGCGCGAGCCATCGGGCAGTGAGGTGGCGCCGGAGAGCTGTCCCCGCTGCTCGCCGGCGGATGCAGCCGTGAAGGCGACGGTGAGCCCGCGTCGCTCCCCGGGGGCGAGCTCGAAAGTGGCCGGGCCGGTGAACGAAAAAGCGCTGCCGCTGAGAGCGAGGGGGCCGACGACGACGCTTTCGGAGCCGGGGTTCGAGACCTCGACGACGAGCTCGCGTCGCGCGGCCACCGGGATGGGGCCGAAGTCGAGGCTCCCGGGGCGCAGCAGGAGCTCGCCGCGGGGTCCGGTGGCGACCAGGGTCAAGGCTTGGGAGGCGAGGGTGTCTTCAATGCCCTCGAAGGCCTCGACCGGGCTGTAGCGATCGCGGCCGAAGTCGACGTCCTCGTCGTCGGCGGAGCCGAAGATCTCGTCCTCGCCGAGGCCGACGATGCGGCTCAGGCGACCGCCACGATCCATCAGATTGGACGGGCCCTGATCGCGCTCGGTGTGGAAATTGGCGAACAGGTGGCCGGCCTCATGGGCGACCAGGTTGCCGAGGGCCTGGGCCACCAGGTCGCGGCGGGTCGCTTCCGGCGCCAGCTCGACGCCGTTGAGGGAGTTGATGTCGTCCGGCGGTGCGCTGAGGAAGTCGAGCAGGACGACGGCCGTTTCCTGGGCAGCGAAGTTCCCCGGGTCGATCGATTCGGCGAGGCCGATGGTGAGGGCGCCGAGCTGGTTGACGGTGCCCCCGACCACCACCCGGCTGACCCACGGCTCGCCCCAGGGATCGGGATGATCGCGGCTGTTGCGGATCTCGAGATCGAAGGAGCCGAAGAGGCCGTCGTTCGGAAAGTCGCCGTTGCCGCCGAGGAGCGCCAGGTCGTGCTGCAGATTCTCGGCGACGGTGGCGAGACAGTCGTCGATCAGCGCGTTCTCGTCGCTGGCCGTGAGGCCCCAGCGCGGCAAGAAGTCGGCCAAGGGCGAGAACGGGCGAGAGCCCGGCAGGAGGTTGAAGATGGCGGGATTGATCTCGGCACCGTCGAAATCCACGAACAGGATGGGGCGGGCCGGCTCGCTGCCGCTCAACAGCGGTCCGCGGGCGAGCTCGACCTCCACGCCGTAGGCGCCGCGGTCGAAGGACGGTGGGTTGGAAACGGTCAGGGTCCAGGTTCCTTCCCGATCGGCGACGTAGGCGATGGCGGCGTTGCCACCGCCGGGAAACGGTGACGAATCCGGATAGATCCCGCTGAGATCGGTGCCGTTGGCGGCGATGCGCTCTTCGCCGTTGGGATCGATCAAGGCGAGGCGGCGGGCGCCGCGCAGGAGATTGGCACCGACGACGTCGCCGCGCCGCAGGTCGAGGCGGTAGGCGTCCCGGTCGGCGGCCTGAGACGATGCCGGACCCGGGGCGTCGAGGCCGACGATCAGGGTGTAGTTGCCCAGGCTGCCGGCGCCGGGGCCCGAGCCACCGTCGAAGGGGTCGGAGGGCAGAAGGTCCTCGTCGTCCGGAAAGCCCGGAGGATTGCTGTGGCCGCCCACGGTGAGGAAATAGTCACCGTCTGCCGGCAGTTCGAGGGTGAGAAAGCTGTCGAGGTCGAGCAAGAAGCCCGATCCCGGGAGATTGTCGTTGACGTCGAGCAGGTTGCCGGAGCCGTCGTAGATCCCCACGATGGGATCGAGGTCCGCCAGCGGTCGCTCGGTGCGCACCGCGACCTCGAGGCGCTGACCGGCGGAGGCCGCCAGGCGATAAAAGTCGAAGTCGCCGCTGCTGTCGGCAAAGGCACCGTCGCCGACGACGCCACGCACGGCGATCGGAATGCCGGTCGAGACCGCCAGGGAGCGGGCGCTGGGGATGGCGTCGTCGGGCTCGGTCGTCGGCGCCCGCTCCCTCGGCGGCGCCAGCAGAGCCCCGGTGATCTCGAAGCGGGACGTCTCGCCCGGCCCGGTGCCGGCACCTGGAAGGGGTTGGGCGAAGACCGGCAGGTCGTTGTCGCCGACGTCTCCGGCGGCCTCTACCTCGGCGAAAGCCAGGCCCCGGGAGGTCTGGCGTCCGGGGGCAGCGCGTCGCTCGCTCCCGAGGCGGGCCATTTTTCGCCGCCAATCCTGCCAGTCGGGCTCGATCCCAGCCGGGAGAAAGGCGAGATAGGGATTAGGAATCGGCAGCACGCCGGCCTGGGCCAGGGCGGCCGCGGTGGACTCGGCCGAGGTGGACTCGGCCGCCGTGGACTCGGCCGCCGTGGACTCGGCCGCGGTGGACTCGGTCGCGGATTGGGATTGGGCTGCCGCCGCGGCGCTCGGCCGTGCTGCGGGAACCGTCACCAGCAGCAGCCCGGCTGCCAGGAGGCTCGTTCTGAGGGCGGAAGGATGCACCATGACGTGGGCCCGTCGGTCCTGCGGCATGTCAGCGTAGCATCTCCAGGCGGCGACCCCCGAGTCCTGTAGGCTCGGCGACGATGAGTCCGTCCGTCGCCAAAACCCTGCCGCGTCAAGAGTTGGTCCAGATGGTGGCTCTGGCGGCGGTGGTGGCGGTCGCCCTCGCCTGGGTCCCCTGGTTTCAGGTGCTGGCCTACCCGTTTCGGCTGCTGCTGACCACCGTCCACGAGCTCAGCCACGGCCTGGCGGCGCTGGCTACCGGGGGGCGCTTCGAGCGCTTTTTGATCAACACCGATGGCTCCGGTCTGGCCTACACGGCCGGCGGTGTGCGCAGCGTGGTGATTCCGGCGGGCTACCTCGGGGCAGCCTGCTTCGGGGCGCTCTTGGTTTGGCTCGGCAGCCGACCGCGGGCTGGCCGCGGGGCGCTGATCGCCTCCGGTGCCCTGATGATCCTGCTGACCCTGCGCTTCGGTTTGCCCAGCGTCTGGCATGGCGACGTCTTGAGCGGCCTCTTGACCACCGCCGCCGGCGGCAGCATTGGCTTGCTCTTTCTCTGGGTCGGCCTCGCTCTGCCGCTGCGCTGGGTGGTGTTCTTCGTCCATCTGGTGGCCTTCGAAGCGGCGCTCTTCGCGCTCGATGACCTGCGCGTGTTGATCGGCCTGTCGGCGACTTCCCAGGCGCCCGCCAACGATGCCCTGTCGATGGCCGAGCTGACCCGTATTCCGGCGCCGGTCTGGGCCGTGCTGTGGGCGGTCATGGCGGCGGCGATCATCGCCGTGGCGGTCTACCGGGCGTGGTTTCGACGATGATCGGCGCCGCCATCGGACGGGTCGGGCGCTACCTGTGGGCTGCGCCGACCTCGGCCTGCGGATTGCTGGTGGCGCTGGTCGCCGCGGCCACCGGCGGTCGCTGGCGCCTGGTCGATGGCACCCTGGAGGTTCACGGTGGCTTCGCCACCTGGCTGCTGCGTCGCCCCTGGATTCGTGCCGCGGCGCTCACCCTCGGTCATGTGGTCCTGGGGTGTCGCGCGCAGGATCTCGAGCGCTGGCGAATCCACGAACGGGTTCATGTGCGCCAGGCCGAGCGCTGGGGGCCCTTGTTCGTGCCCGCCTATCTCCTCGCCAGTCTGTGGGTGGGGCTGCGCGGCGGCGACGTCTATCGCGACAATCCCTTCGAGAAAGAAGCCTTCGCGGTCGATGCGGAGGGCCTGCCGCAGCCGCGACCCTGAGGCGGCGAGAGGGTCCGGTGATCTTCGTTGGGTCAAGCGAAAAGGGACGCGCCTTGCGGCGCGCCCCGGGATCGCGAGCCGGTCCGCCTCTCAGGGTGCCGGCACGTCGTTGTCGAGGATGGTGCAGAAGGCCTCGCCGCCAGCGATGACGGCGCCTTGCGGATCGCTCAGCAGGACGCCGAACCGCTCGTCCCCTTCGACCTCGCGATCGCCGCGCACGAAGACCTTGAACACTGCCTCTTCCCGGTTCGCCGGAATGGTGACGAAGCGGGTGCGGCGGATGTAGTCGCGGTCGGCGACGGTGGCGGAGTCGTCGAAGGTGGTGGCGCGCACCCGGACCCGCTGTGGGCTCGGCGGCGAGAGGGTGACCCGGAAGGACACCGCTCGGCGGCCGCTGTCGGTTTCCTCGATGGTGGTGTCGAGGATCGTCAGGCGCGGCGGATCGTCGTCGTTGACGATGGTGATCTCGCCGGGCTCGGCGACGGCGAAGGCGCGAATCAAGGGGAGGCCGACCTCGACCTCGAAGATCTCGTCGTCTTCGAACTGCTGGTCGCCGCGGATCGGCACCTCGAGGATTCGGACCACCTCGCCGGGGGCGAACTCCAGGCGGGTCGTGCGGCTACGGAAGTCGCTGCTCGAGCTGGCCGAGCGGCCGCGGGTCCGGAGCCGCGCGACGACCTCGTCGTCGAGGGGATGGGAGAGCCGGACCTCGACCTCGGCGAGGGTCTCGCCAACGTCACCCTCGGCGATGCGCAGATTCGCCACCGAGATGTTGGGCGCTTTGGCGAACAGCTCCACGCCTTCGTCGCCGTCGTTGGCGGTGAAGAGAAGCTGGCGGCCGAGGGCGGTGAGCTGGGTCGGCACGGAATCGCCCCGCGGGTTGATGTCCGCCGCCAGGACGGTGCCGTCCTCGGTGCCATCGGTGCGCCACAGCTCGATGCCGTGGGCGCTGTCCTGGGCGGCGAAGAAGATCGCGTCGTCGACCGCCGTGAACAGGCGGCCGTCAGGGTCGATCACGGGGATGACGGGGCGGCGGTCTTCGTCGACCCGCAGCTCGGTGCCGCGCTCGCTGCCATCGGTGATCCAGAGCTGCAGCACGATGCCCTCGGAGCGGGCACGAAAGAGAGCGAAGTCGCCGAAGGTGGTGAGGTTGCTGATCCGGGCATCGCCGGCGCCGGGGTCGATGTCGGCGACGATCTCGGTGCCGCGCTCGCTGCCGTCGCTGCGCCACAGCTCGGCGCCGTTGACGCGGTTGTCGGCGACGAACAGCAGGGTGCCGTCGCCGAGGACTCGGAACTGCTCGGGATCGGAGCTGAAGTTATCCGGGTGCACGTCGGCGAGGATTTCGGTACCGCGCTCGCTGCCGTCGGTGATCCAGGGCTCGCGGCCGAAATCGCCGTCGTCGGCGCTGAACACCAGCAGCTCGCCGAAGGCAGTGAGCTGCTCCGGATCGGAACCGGAGCGCCCGGGGTCGATGTCGGCGAGGATCTCGGTGCCGCGCTCGGTGCCGTCGGTGATCCACGGCTCGAGTCCGTGATCGCCGTCATTGGCGACGAACACCACCTGATCGAAGAAGCGAGTGAGCTGTTGCGGATCGGAACCGGAGCGCCCGGGGTCGATGTCGGCGAGGATCTCGGTGCCGCGCTCGGTGCCGTCGGTGATCCACAGCTCGCGGCCGGCATCGCCGTCGTCGGCGGTGAAGATCAGATGGTCGCCGAAGGGCGTGAAGTCTCGCGGCTCAGAGCTCGTGCTGCCGCGTCGGATGTCCTTGACCAGGCGGGTGCCGTCTTCGGTGCCGTCGGTGATCCACAGCTCGCGACCGTGGGCTCCGGTGTCGGCGGTGAAGAAGAAGTGGTCGCCGAAAGCGACGAAGTCGTCCGGCAGCGAGTCGTTGGGCCCCGGCTCGATATCCAGGATCAGCTCGGTGGAATCCTCGTCACCGTCGGTGCGCCACAGCTCGACGCCGTGCACGCCGTCATTGGCGACGAAGATCACCGTCTCGCCGAGGGCGTTGAACTTCTGAGGCACGCCGCCGAAGACCCCGGGGAAGATCTCTTTGACCAGGAAGGTGCCGTCTTCGGTGCCATCGCTGCTCCACAGCTCGAGACCGACGTCGCCACGATCGGTGGCGGCGAAGAGCATGCGGTCGCCGAAGGGAAAGAAGTTCTGAGGGACGGAGTCGCTGCTGCCGGGAGCGATGTCTCGCACCTGGATGGCGCCGTCGTCGGCGGCCAGCGGCGAGATTGCCAGCAGGCCACAGGTCAGCCAGCCGACGGCGAAGAGGGCGTTGAGCTTGTTCGACATGGGAAATCTCCTTCAAGTTCGGCGCCGGATGCGGCTCGACCGAGCCGTCGAAGGCGCCGTTCGGGTGCTTGCTGAGAACTGTCGAAACCCTAGAGAAGGAAACGGCGATCGGGCACTGGAAGAGGGCCAGACTTGGCTCGTTCTTTGCGCCGGTATCGCCCCTGTCGATGGTGGGGGTGGGAGCCCTCTCGCCAGGTTCGACTCGTTCACAAGGAAGGCGGCTGGGTCTTCGGTGCCTGCTAAGCTGCGGGTCTCCACAGACCTCGAGCCTTCGGATGAGCAGCAAGAGATCTCAAGCCTTTTTCTGGGGCCTTCAGATCGCCGTGACCTACGGCTTTCTCTACTCCTTCGTCGGCTTTCTGCAGTACTGGCTGATACCCGAGACGGCAGAATCTCGAGATTGGATCCGGTGGGCGGCGGCGAGCGTGTTGTTTTTGGTGCTGTCGGTCGTCCTCGGTCGGCGGCTCCTCCGCTCGCAGCCTCTCTGATCGCTGGCTCGCCGGCTCGTTGCGAGAAGCCGGGCGCGACGGGCTCCACTCTCGAAGGCGAGAATCTCGTCTCTCGAAAGTGAGACGCAGGTCCCCGATGTGTCTTCCAAGCGGTTTCTCGTTCCTCGGGTAAGGCATTGATTCGAAAGGCTCCGAGGGGATTCCCAGATTCCTTCGCAGCTTGGCAGAAGGCTTGCTCTCTCTCCCAGCCGTCGCCGCCAGTTCCGGCGCCTGCGACACCGAAGGAGGGAATCATGACCAATTTTCAATTCCGGCTGAGCGGGTGGCTTATGGCAACCGTGATGACCGTTTTGGCGCCGGCCTGGACCTGGGCTGATGGGGAGCGCAGCGAGCTCCTCGAAGAGCGCGACGTTTACAGCAAGACTTTCGACAACTTCGATGGCAGCCGCACGCTCCACTATGGTCTCGAGCCGCTGCACTATCGGCCCGCCGGTGGCGAGGAAATGATCGAGATCGATCCCGGTCTCCAGGCAGGAGAGGGCTGGGTGAACACGACCAACTCCTTCGCGACGCGGCTTCCCGCGACGCTGGGTGATGGTGCCTTCGTCGAGCTCGGAGACGGTGAGCTGCGCTGGCGTCCGGGGGTTCTCCGGGCTCATACCCTGACCGGAGAAGAGATTGCCGTCGCCGAGGCGGCGCCGGCCTGGGGGCAGCGCTGGGATGCGGTCGAGAATGGAGTCGTCTACCCGGATCTCTATCCCGGAATCGACCTCCAGGCAGAGCTCCGTCCGGGCTCCCTCGCCATCACGCTGACCTTTCGCGAATGGCACTTCGAGCTCGCGCCGGAGCAGATCGAGCGCTTCAGCGTCGAGGCCGACCTGGAGGTCGCCGGCCATTGGCTGGAGGCCTTCGACGAGCGTCTGGCGGCCGGCGAGACCATCGCCGAGGTGCCGCTGGTTTTCGGCCGCTCGGACGACGATTGGGTGATCGCGATGGTCAGCCAGCCGGCCATTCCCGAGGAGCAGCTCCTCGAGTACCAAGAGGCGCTGGTGGTGCCGGGCGAGGGCGAGGAGCCGGTGCCGTCGCCGGAGAGCTGGCGGTCGAACGCCGCCGACTGGTTCGACGGTGGGCGAGTTCGTCACTACGTCGAGCATCCGGTGGCCGATCGCCTTAGCAGATCTTGGGGAACCACCGAAGCGGCGTTGACGGCGAGCTTCGAGTTCACCGAGAAGCAGGTCAGCCGAACCCGTCGCTTCTTCGCCGCGACCTTCGATCCCGCCCTGTTCAACAGCAATGTGGCAGACGACACTTTCGCCCACACGATGCGCTGCGACCTCGAGAGGTTCAAGTCCTGCCGATCGATCGCCAACTACCTGCTGGCGGGAAGAGGGGCCGATAACGAGTTCTTTCGCACCGTCGTCTCCTTCCGCTCCATGGCGGCGCTGCAGCGCGACCTGCGCCAGGACCCGACCCTGGCGGTGAAGGACATTCGGCTGGGCGTGCAAAACACCTTCTTCCGTGGCCCGGGGATGGTGTCGACCAACATGGACGAAGTGGTGGCCTACAGCCTCTTGCCGTGGATGTTCAAAGACGGCTGGACCATCAAGATTCAGACGATGCCGGTCGAGATGCCGGATCCCTACAACCAGGAGCTGCGCTCGGTGACCGGTGGGACGATCAAGACCAGCACTTGGTCCCCTTGGAGCAGTCAAGGAATACAGCGCACCATTGGCGGCGAAGGCTTCTCTTTCGGCAGTCTGGTCAACACCGCTTCCGGCTCCTCGCGACGCGCCATTTCGGACCTGCGGCGCTTGCTGTTCAATCACGACGCCGGCATGACCTTGTTGCTGGCCATGCCCTACGACCGCACCCCTTGCTCGCTCTGCACCGCCAACCATTGGGACCCGGCGGTGCAGGCCTTGAATGGCGAGTACCGCGTCGGTATCGGGATGTACGACCTGCGCCTCGAGATCACTTTGGAAGAGACTCTCTCGCAGCAGGCGGCGGAGCTTGCCGCGACCAGTGTCGGCAATCACAATGATCGCCTCTATCCCGGCGCGACCCGCGCCTGGGACCTCGAGCTCACCAGCCTGACCAGCTCGAGCTCACTGGAGCTGGTCGAGCTGGCTTGGGACGCCGCTCACTTCGATACCTGGTTCAGCGATCCGGCGAGCGGCGCCGCGCTGACTTCGCCGTCCCTCGGCCAGGTCGGCGAGAAGGCTCGCCTTCATCTGCGCTGGAAGCGCTCCGATCCCGCCCTCTACGGCAAGACCCGCAAGCTGGTGGTCTCCGGCAGCTTCCGGAACGGCAGCAACGCAGCCGGGGTGGTCGAGATCCCGGTCGAGCTGCGGGCGCCGGAAGGGAGTCCGGCGGTGGCTGCGATCTACCCGGTGGTCGACGACAACATCTCGGCCCCGATGGGATTCGCCACCATCGCTCTGCCATCGTCGGGACTTCAGGGGGCCGCCTACGCCATCGCCGAGCTACGACCGGTCTCCGGGCCGACCAACAAGCTGGTCCGGGGAACCCATTGGGACGTGTGGAGCACGGCCTCGACGAGCAGCGATGGCGAGCTGGTGATCTATCCGGATCAGTTCCAGGTCGGTGTGCACCAGATCGAGGTTCTGCCTTGCCTGCTGCCGGACGGTCTGCCGGCCGCCGCCCACTGTCTGCCGGCCAAGAAGCGACAGCTTTCTCTCGAGGTCCGGCAGGCTTCTTCGAGCGGAGCGGTGCGGCCGCAGATCGACTTCGTGGCGCCTTGGAGCATCGATAGTCCGAGCGGAGGCGCCGCCACC
The DNA here is from genome assembly GCA_039028635.1 of Acidobacteriota bacterium. Taxonomy (NCBI): domain Bacteria; kingdom Pseudomonadati; phylum Acidobacteriota; species Acidobacteriota bacterium. The sequence goes on along the minus strand of JBCCHV010000055.1, from coordinate 32,188 downwards.
TTGACCGCCTGGGGTGTCGGCCTCGGAGGGGCCAAGGTCACCATTCCCCAGGTGGTCACCAACACGGCCGCGCTCTCCGGCTCGACCGCCAATCAGGCGCGCTTTTCGGTCAACCTGAGTCAGTCCGGAATCTGTGGCCCGCGCCAGTTCCAGCTCACCACCCCGGTGGGGGCGGACGCCTTCGTGTTCAATGTCACCAAGCCCTTCCAAGGCAATCCCAATCACTTTGCGATCGAAGCCGAGGCCGGGGTGCGTCGCGGTCTCAAGATCGCCACCGTGGCCACCGCTTCCTCCGGGCGCGCGGTGGTCGCCGGAGCCAGCGGGGCGACGGGTGATCTCAACCTCTTCCTGGCGCCGCCGGTGACCTCCCTCGGCTACCGCATCTTCGTGCTCTATCGGACGCCGGGGCAGAAGCCGGCGCGGGCTCGGCTCGAGCTCACCGACGCCAGCGCCAACGTGGTGCGGAGCTTCGGGGTCAGCTTGCCGCCGACCGGCAGCAAGGGATTCGCTCTCGCCGTCCTACGAGATGTCCGCGCCACCGCCTCGACCAGTTTCGGCCTCACCGCCGGCCGGGGATACCGCCTGCGCCTGGCGACGGTGGCGGGGCAGGACTTCCCGGAGCTCGACATGGTGGTGATCAGCGATGGAAATCGTTCGCCCGCTTTGAGCGAGCTTTGTCGTTAACCCAGGCAGGGGCCCCCAAGGGCAGAGCTCGGGCCCCACAGCTTCTGCCTCCGGAGGTCGGCCCGGAGGCACCCCGAGTGTGCAAGAGGTAGTGTTCACTGCCCCGCGCTTTTGGCGCGGGGCAGCTTTTTTTCTCAGGGGGGCTAGAGGCGCCCCCCTCGCCCGCACGCACATGTCGTGCGGGCTCACCCCCGTCCTCGGCGGCTTTTGCCGCCGCCTCGGGCTTTCGCCCTCGGAAGCCGCCTGCTGGGTAGCAGACGGCTGCTCTTGCCGCACCGGTTTCAGGTTCGTGGCAGTCCTGATCATCGCCACCGACGCCGCTTTGGGCTTTGCCTTCGGAGGCCGTCTTTCGGACGGCAGTCGGTTGCTCCCTTGAGCAGCCCCGTCCGCTTGCAATGGTCGTTCGCTCTCACCCCAATTCAAGGCTTTCTGCCTTCTATCGGGCTTGACCTTGACAGTCTTTTTACGCTTCGTTACCGTGTGTGTACTTTCTCTGCGTACGCGGCATTCACCCTATGGAGCGAGAGGAGGCAAGTTTGGCCGAGGTGAAGATCTTTACCGATGACTTTTTGCACCGCTTTCGGCGTTTGGACGATCCTCCGAGTGCTTTCGAGGCGGCTCTGGCGGGTCCCTGGGAGGTGGAGGAGGCGGCGGGGGGCTTTATGGTGATGACCGCCGGTGGGCGCGCCGCTGCCCGCTGCGAGGAGCGGGTGACGGCACACTTGATGGCAGCCTGTCTTCCGGGATTGGGCCGCCGAGACCTGTTCTCGATCGTCGACGGCCGTGCCGGACCCGAGCTGCGGCGAGCCGGCGAGACCCTGGCTTGGCTCTCGCCGAACGCTCGCGACCTGGCGCCGGCTCTGCACGTGGGCGATTGTCTGCTGCGCTCGCCGCAAGCCTTGGCGCACCTGTTGGAGGCGGCTGGGTCGACCGCTCTCGAGGGCGCCGGTAGTGTGCTCGCCCGTCGACTCGGAATCGGTTGCGGATGACGCTGCCGATCCTCAGTCGGCGGTTGCTCCGCAGGCCGGCGGGTTCGCACGAGGACTGTTTCCTGCTAGACTCTTCGCTTCGTGTGGAGGGCCGAGGTGTCGGCGATTCACCAACGAGTCCCGAGAGCTGTGCGCCCACCCGGTCCGGAGCGCACCCAAATTTTTCAGGTGATGTGGAGGTAAGTCAGATGTTGAAGATCCGACTGCGTCGAATGGGGGCCCGCAACGCTCCCTTCTATCGGGTCGTCGTTTCCGACAGCCGCAGGACGCCGACGGCGGCCGCGGTCGAGGAGCTGGGCCACTACGACCCTCGCCGCCAGCCGGCGGAGGTGAAGATCGATGCGGCCCGCGCCGAGTACTGGGTTTCGCAGGGTGCGCAGATGTCCCCCACGGTGAAGTCTCTGCTACAGAAGGCGACGGTGGCAGCCGCGACCGAGGAACAGAGTGCCTGAGCTGCGCGAGAGCCTGGCCGAGCTGGTCCGCTTGATGGTGGACTATCCCGATGAAGTCGAGGTGGACCAGTTCATGGATGGTGACGAGACGGTCTTCGAGCTCTTCGTGGCTCAGGACGACCTCGGCAAGGTGATCGGGCGCAAAGGCCGGACGGCTCGGGCTTTGCGAACTCTTCTCGATGCCCGTGGAGCTCTGGAGGATCGGCTCTACGATCTCGAGATCGTCGACGACGACTGACCTTCCTTCCTCCTATCGACAACCTGCCGCGGCGGTGGGCGGAAGCTCATCGCCGAGGAGTAGGACCCGATGTCCAATCGTGGTGACCTGCAAAGCACGGGCGACGACACCATCGTCGTCGGCCGGGTGATCCGTCCGCACGGAGTGCGTGGCGAGGTGGTCGTTGAGGTGCTGTCGGACAATCCGGAGCGTTTTCGTCCCGGCAGTCGTTTGCGAATCGCTTTCGAGGATGGGCGCGATGATTCCCTCGTGATCGTCGAGCGCTCACGTCCTCACCGCGATCGGCTGTTGGTGGTTTTCTCCGCCGTCGGTGATCGCGATCAGGCGGAGGCCCTGCGGGCCGGTTGGCTCGGGGTCGGACGAGACGAGGTGGCCGAGGACGACGGCATCGTCTATCACTTCCAGCTTCTCGGCTGTGTGTGCTTCGATCTCAACCTGGGTGAGCTCGGGACCGTCGTCGATCTGATCGAGGATGGGGGCGGCTTGCTGCTGGTGGTCGAGCGCGGTCGGCAAAGGCTGCCGGTGCCCTTCGTTCAGGACTTCCTTCAGCGGCTGGACGTTTCGGCCAAGCGCCTCGACCTCGAGCTACCGGAGGGCCTTGTCGAGTTATGCGCCTTCGAGTCCTGACCATCTTTCCAGGGCTGTTCAACCCCTTTCTGTCGACCAGTCTGATCGGACGGGCGATCGACAAGGGGTTGCTGGAGGTGACGGTGCACGACCTGCGCCAATTCACTTCCGACAAACACCGGAGTGTCGACGATGAGCCCTACGGTGGCGGTGGCGGCATGGTGATGAACGCACCGCCGTGGATTCGGGCCGTTGAAGAGGTCGGGAGTCCGGAGGCTTGGCGAGTTCTGCTCTCGCCACAGGGGCGGCGCCTGGACGAGGGTGTGGTGCGGCAGTTGGCGAGAAAACCCGAGTTGGTTCTGATGTGTGGTCGCTACGAAGGGATTGACGAGCGGGTGCGCCGGTCGGTGGTCGACGAGGAGATCTCCATCGGCGACTACGTGCTGTCCGGCGGTGAGCTGCCGGCGATGGTGATTATCGAAGCCCTCTCGCGGCAGATTCCGGGGGTGGTGGGCTTCGGGCCCTCGGTGGAGCAGGACAGTTTCCGAGAGGGGCTGCTGGACTACCCCCACTACACCCGTCCGCCGGAGGTCGCAGGGCTCGCGGTGCCCGCCGTCCTGCTCTCCGGCGATCACGCGGCGATCGACCGGTGGCGGCGCCGGGAAGCCCTGCGGGCGACCTGGCAGAAGCGCCCCGATCTATTGCAGCGTGCGACCTTGGATGCCGAAGATCGGCAATTGTTGGAAGAGGTTCGGGGCGAGGAGGCCCGCGAAGGGCCGAAAGTTGCAGAGCGGCCTCGGTCTGGGAAATAATCTTCAGCCCGCGTTTTTCGCGGGCTCTCTCACCAGGAGGATCATCCTTGGTGAGATTTCGTTTTGAAGGAAGCAGATCATGAACAATCTTCAGACCGTCGAGACCGCATATCTGCGGGACGACATCCCCGAGTTCCGAGCTGGCGACACGGTCCGTGTGCACGTGCGGGTCGTCGAGGGTGACAAGCAGCGAATCCAGATCTTCCAGGGCGTCGTGATCGCTCGCCGAGGAGGCGGAACGCGCGAGACCTTCACGGTGCGCAAGATGTCCGGTGCTTATGGCGTGGAGCGCATCTTCCCGCTGCATGGCCCGGTGATCGACAAGATCGAGGTGGTGCGTCGCGGCAAGGTGCGACGGGCCAAGCTCTACTACCTGCGTGCTCTTCGAGGCAAGGCGGCGCGCATCGAAGAGCGCCGGTTCGACTAGAAGCCTGCCGCAAGTCGTTGTCGGCAGGCTTTCGCGGGCCCGGGCGGGCTCGCTCGTGGGGTAACCGATCGGAGGGGAGCGCGTGGCGTCAGGGACGATGGTCCAGCTGTTTGCCGAGGCCTACCGTCTGCGACTGCTGTGCGCGCTCGAAGATCAACTCTCCCAATGCGGTTATCCCCGGGTGGCCGGGGTCGACGAGGCCGGTCGCGGTGCTCTCGCCGGTCCGGTAGTGGCGGCTGCCGTCATCCCGGACCCGTCGCGTCGCGTCCCCGGGGTCGACGACAGCAAGCAGGTTTCCGCCGAAGGGCGCGACAAGCTGGCGCGAGCGATTCGCGACAGCAGCTTGGCCTGGGCGACCTGCGCCATCGATCCCGCCACCATCGACCAGGTCAACATCCTGGAAGCGACTCGCCTGGCGATGGTCGGGGCGCTCGAGCGTCTCGACCCTGCTCCCGACGTCGCTTTGGTGGACGCGGTGGTGCTGCGGCAGCCGATCTGTCCTTGCCTGCCGGTGATTCGGGGAGATGCTTTGAGCTATGCCATCGCTGCGGCTTCGATCTTGGCCAAGACCGAGCGCGATCGACAGCTGGTGAACCTCGATCGCGACTACCCGCACTACGGCTTCGCCTCCCACAAGGGCTACGCTGCCGCCGCCCATCGCAGCGCTCTCGGTGAGTTCGGGCCCAGCCCTGTGCACCGCTTGACCTTCCGATCGGTGCTTCCCCAGCGAGAGGCGAGCTGATGGCGATTCGTCGTGAGCAGGTGGTCAAGACGGCGGAGAAGTTCGTTGCCCGCGGCAAGATCGAGGCCGCCATCCGCGAGTACCGCAAGGTGCTGGGGGAGAACCCCAACGACTCCACCACGCTCAATCGCGTCGGCGATCTCTACGCCCGCATCGAGCGCATCGACGAAGCCGTCAAGCTGTTTTCTCAGATCGCCGAGACCTACACGAAGGACGGCTTCTTCGTCAAAGCGATCGCGATCTACAAAAAGATCATCAAGCTCGATCCGACGCGCCTCGACGTGATCGAGAACCTTGCCGAGCTCTACCACCGGCAAGGCCTGGTCAACGAGGCGCGCACCCAATACCAGGCTCTGGCCGACTACTACCTCAGCCACGGCAATCGCGGCTCGGCCCTCTCGGCCTATGAGCGGATCGCCGATCTCGAGCCGGACAATCCCAGTCATCACGTCAAGCTGGCGGAGCTCTACCAGGCCGAGCAGCTTACCGAGAAGGCGATCGGCGAGTACCGCACCATCGCCGAGCTGATGATTTCCCACGGCCATCCGGAAGAGGCCGCCAAGGTCTACGAGCGCGCCCTCGACATCGACTCCAGCGACATTCCGTTCATCACCGATGCGGTGTTGCGCCTGCGCGAGGCCGGCCATACCGGTCAGGCGGCGCAGCTTCTCGCCGCGGCGGTGCGGCGCAATCCCGAGGCCGAGAGTGTGGCGGGTCTGGTGGCGGCGGAGGAAAGCGGAGCCGAGCAGCCGCCGGCCGAAGCTCCCGTGGCGGAGCCTTCGGCGGCTGCCGTCGAGAGCGCTCCGCCGGTCGTCGAGGCCCCTTCGGCGGTGGTGGAAGAGCCCGACGAGGCCGTTGCCGACTTCGAGATCGGCCTCGAGGAGTCGCTCGATTTCGACCTCACTCTGGAGTCTCCTCCGGAGGGCGAAGGGGCGGTGGCCGCTCCCGCCGCCGATGAGCGGGACGGCGACTCCTCCTTCGCCGGCGTCATGCCCGAAGCGGATGAGATCGAGCTCGACCTCGACGACGTCTTCGTGCTCGATCTCGACGCCGAGGAGCCGCCGGCCAGCCTGGTGCAGCCGCCCGAGGATCTGGCGCCGCCCGCGCCCGAGCCCGCCGCCGCGGCGCCGGTCGAGGAACCGGTTGCCTTCGAAGTCGAGCCGCTGCCGGACCTCAGTGAGAACTTCTTCGAGATCGACGACGAGGCTCTGGCCGAGGAGCGGGCCGCGCTGCGAGAAGAGCCGGCCCACGACGAGATCGACGAGGACTTCCTGGAGCGTACCGCCGCCGAGCTTCAGCCGGCGATTCGGCAGGAAGACGATCTCTTCACCGAGGCTGAAGTGCTGGCCAAGTATGGCCTCGAGGAGAAGGCCTACGAGCGCTTGCAGGACGTGCTCAAGATTGCGCCGCAGCACATGGATGCGATGGCCCTGATGGTGCGTCTCGACCTCGATGCCGGCCGCGGCGATCGGGTGCTGTCGGTCGCAAACCAACTGGCGGGTCTGGCTGCCGGCGTCGAAGATTCGCCCTGGCCACGGCTCAAGAAGCGACTGCAGTCGGCGGGCTATCACCTCGAAGGCGATCTGGTGGTGGCTCCGGAGACAGCGGCCGGTGAGGGTCAAGAGGAGGTCGGTCAGCTTCTCGAAGGGCTCCTCGACGGGCCCAGGAAGAAGCCGGTGCGCAAGGCGAAGAAGGCTCCGCAGGTCGACCAGACGCTGGCCGACCTCGCCTCCGAGTTCCTCAGCCCGGCGGCCACCGCCAAGGCGGATGAGGCCGAGCCGGAGCCGGTGAAGCCGGCCTCTGCCGATGAGCCCTTGGCCGCCGAGGCGCTGCGTGAAGAGATGGCGGAGGTCGAGTCCGGCGCCGGAGGCGAGGTCGAGATCTCCCTGCCCGACGAAGCCGAGGACAGCGGGGTTCGTTGGCTCGACGAGGTGCCCGAGTCGCCGCCGTCGCAAAAGGTGATCGACGATGTCTTCGACGACGAAGACGACTTCTTCGATCTTGCCGCCGAGCTCGAGCAAGAGCTCGATGAAGAGGAGGCGCGCCTCGATGCCCTCGAGCAGCCCAGCGAGCCTTCCCTCGAGGAGATCGTCGAGGGCTTCAAGCAGGGGGTGGCCGAGAACCTCTCGGCGGAGGATTACGACACTCACTTCAACCTCGGCATCGCCTATCGTGAGATGGGACTTCTCGACGAGGCCATCGGCGAGTTTCAGCTCGCCTCGAAGGATCCCGGGCACCTGGTCGAGTGCTGCTCGATGCTCGGGTTGAGCTTTCTCGAGAAGGGACTCCCGGAGCTGGCCGTCAAGTGGTATCGGCGCGGGCTCGAGGCTCCCGACCTCACCGAGGAAGACTCCCACGGCCTGCTCTACGATCTCGGCAACGTCTATCTGTCGACCGGTGACCTGGCCTCCGCCCACCAGACCTACGTCGAGATCTACGGCACCAACTCGAACTATCGCGATGTCGTCGCCAAGCTCGAGGAGATCGCGGCGCGCAGTGAGTAGGGCGGGGCAGTCGGCCGACGTCGTCGCACCGCCGGCGATCAGATCCCTGAGGTATCCACGATGAAACTCGAACGACGCATCTTCTGGATCGTCGTGGCCGTGGTCACGCTGGGGGTCGGGATTCTGCTCTTTGGTCCCCGCGTGAAGGAGAGCCTGGCGCCCGAGCTGGTGGCCGCCTGGGTGGCGGTGGAACCGCCGGGGACGGCGATGGCGACGGTCGGGCGGACCGAGTTTCCGGCCGGCGAGAGCTTTCGTCTCCACGCCGTTCTCGAGGCTCGTCGCCGCGGTGGCGAGCGGCTTTTCTACACCACCGCGCCGGCCCTCACCATCGACGGCGAGGTGGTGCCGGCGGAGGCGATGCGGCGGTGGGATCGCGCTCCCCACGTGCGAGTGCTGTGGTTTACGGTCGAAGGGGTCGTGCCCTTTCTGCGGCTGCAGCCGGATCAATCCTTGGACCGCTTCCGCTTCGCCTCCTTCTTTCGCCCCGACTGGGGCTTCGCCTGGTCCCAGCCGGGACGCCTCACCCCGGCCCACGACGCCCGTCTGGCGCGCGACGATCGCCGCTTGAGGCGCCCTTTCGGTACCCAGCGCTACCAAGTTCACATCGAGCTCCGGGAGCTGCCCGACGACGAAGTCCCGACGCAGCGCCTGGTCTCCTGGGGGGCCGAAGACGTGATGCCCCAGGGCGATGCCTTTCCGAGTGCCGTCGTCGGGCTGTCCGGGCCCGCGGCAGCGGCCTCGCGGGTTTTCGGGTTGACACAGATCGAGTCCGAGCCGGGGGTTCCGGAGGCGGTGCGGTCGGAGCTCGCCGGGCGGGCGGGAGCCGGCCTGCTGTTTACCCGCGTCCACCTGCTGGCGGAGATCTTGCGCCAGGTCGGTCGCGCTGCCGAGGAGCTCGATTGGCAGCGGGTCGATCTCGCCAGTGGACCTCCCTGGGGCCCGGCCGGGGTGGCTCCCGGTGACTTGTTGCGAGTCGGAGACCGCTTCGTCGTGCTCTATGAGGACGAGGGAACGGTGGGGCAGCTCGACCGCTCCGACCTCTGCTTCGACTATGCCCAGGGAGCCTCCGTGCGCAACCTCGGCGACGTCTTCGCGGAGCTCGGTGGCGATGTCGAATGGGCTTCCCTGAGGCTCGATCCCGCGAGCTGAAGGTCGCCGTCGTCGTGCGCCCCGGGAGGCCCCTGCAGGGCGCTGCTGCAGTGTTCTCCAAGCCCGTGATACGTTCGCCTTTCAGGGCGCTCAACCCTCGCGGCGTGGGCCCAAAGACTTCGATTTCAAGGTGAGGTAGATCATGACGACGACGGTAACTCTGCTCCCCGGAGACGGCATCGGGCCGGAGGTGACGGAAGCGACGGTGCGGGTGCTCGCGGCGGTGGGAGCCGAGATCGAATGGGAGCGCCACAGCGCCGGAATGGAGGCCATCGAGGCTGGCGAGGAGGCCTTGCCGGAGCGCGTGCTCGAGTCGATCCGGCGCAACAAGGTCGCCCTCAAGGGGCCGGTGACGACGCCCATCGGGCGGGGCTTCAAGTCGGTCAATGTGCAGCTCCGGCAGGCCCTCGATCTGTACGCCAATCTGCGGCCGACGCGCACATTGCCGACGGTACCGTCGCGCTTCGAAGACGTCGATCTGGTGGTGGTGCGCGAGAACACCGAGGGTCTCTACCGCGGCATCGAGCACACCGTCGTTCCGGGAGTGGTGGAGAGTCTCAAGATCATCACCGCCGACGGCTCGCGGCGGATCGCGCGCTTCGCCTTCGAGTACGCCCGCGCCCACGGTCGCAAGCGGGTGACGGCGGTGCACAAAGCCAACATCATGAAGTTGACCGACGGCCTGTTCCTCGACTGCTTCCGCGAAGTGGCAGAGGAATATCCCGACATCGCCGCCGACGACCGCATCATCGATGCCCTCTGCATGCAGTTGGTGATCCGGCCCGAGGCCTACGACGTGCTGGTCCTCGAGAATCTCTACGGCGACATCGTGTCGGACCTCTGTGCCGGTCTGGTGGGAGGGCTCGGCTTGGTGCCGGGAGCCAACATCGGTCACGAAGTCGCGGTGTTCGAGGCGGTCCACGGCAGCGCGCCGGACATCGCCGGTCAGAACATCGCCAATCCTCTCGCCCTCATGCGGTCGGCGATTCTGATGCTCGATCATCTCGGCAAGGGCGACATCATCGCTCGTCTGCGCTCGGCGCTGCGCGAAGTGATCGTCAACCAGCGCATCCGAACCCGCGATCTCGGCGGCTCGGCTTCGACCACGGAATTCACCGATGCGGTGGTGGCGGTCGCCCAGGAGGGCGACTGAGGCGCCAGTGAACGAGGCTCGGCGGACCCTGCGCTGCTGGCTCCTGATGGCCTTTCTGGAGCGCGGTGCCGGTCCGCCAGCGCGGCGGCCCGCGGCGCCGCCGGCGCGCGTTCGACCGATGTCCCGAGAAGAGCTGCGGCGCCTTTGCGGCCCGTTGGCGCCGATCCGAGTGTTGCGTCCGGAGGTGGCGAGGCGCAGGGAAGCTCTTCCCGGTGTCGTGCTGCCCTTTCCGGGTGGAGCCTGAGCCATGGGCCTGTTCGATGATCAGCTGCCCCCGGCGCCGCCCGGGGGTGACCGCGACGACGCCCAACCGCCGGTGGGAACACCTTTGGCGGAGCGCATGCGGCCCCGTCGTCTCGACGACATGGTGGGCCAGCAGGATGTCCTCGGCGAGGGCGGTTTCCTGCGTCGCGCCATCGCCGAGGACCGCGTTCCCTCACTGATCTTCTGGGGACCTCCGGGCTGTGGAAAGACCACCCTCGCCCTGATCATTGCGCGCGAGACGCGCGCTCGCTTCGTGCCCTTCAGCGCCGTCACCTCCGGCATCAAGGACGTCAAGGAAGTGATGGCCGGGGCCGCCAAGCTGCGCCGCGCCGGCGGTCAGCGCACCCTGGTCTTCGTCGACGAGATCCACCGCTTCAACAAGGCCCAGCAGGACGCTTTCCTGCCCTTCGTCGAGCGCGGCGACATCGTGCTCGTCGGGGCGACCACCGAGAACCCTTCCTTCGAGGTCAACGGGGCCCTGCTGTCGCGCTGTCGCGTGGTGGTGCTCGCAGCGCTGTCGACCGACGACCTCGTCGCCTTGATGACCCAGGCCCTGTCGGACCCCGAGTGCGGTCTCGGCGCCGTGGCCTCGCCGGAGGCACTTGAGGCCCTGGCGGTGCAAGCCTCCGGCGATGCCCGGACGGCCTTGAACCTGATTGAGCTGGCCGCCCTCGAGGCCGTCGGTGAGACCATCGACACGGCGATCGTCGAGCGGGTGGTGCAGCGTCGAGTCCTGCTCTACGACAAGTCCGGCGAAGAGCATTTCAACCTCATCTCGGCGCTCCACAAGTCACTGCGCGAAAGCGATCCCGACGCCGCCCTCTACTGGCTCACCCGCATGCTCACCGCCGGTGAGGACCCACGCTACCTCGCCCGCCGCATGGTGCGCTTCGCCAGCGAGGATGTCGGGCTGGCCGACCCGCGGGCTTTGTCACAATCCCTGGCCGCCTGGGAGTCCTATCAGCGGTTGGGTTCTCCGGAAGGGGATCTGGCTCTCGCCCAGGCCTGCGTCTACCTCGCCCTGGCGCCCAAGAGTAATGCCGTCTATCGCGCCTTCAAGGCGGCCCGGAGGGCGGTCGAGGAGCATCCCGCCGAGCCGGTTCCGAAGGCGATTCGCAACGCGCCGACGAACCTCATGAAGGATCTCGGCTACGGGCGGGGCTACGTCTACGCCCACGATGCCGAGGAGGGGGTGGGAGGCCTCGATTGCCTGCCCGAGAACCTGCGCGGCCTGCGCCTCTACGAGCCGCGTGGGGAAGGCTTCGAAGGGCGTCTCGCGGAGCGGCTGGAGGAGTTTCGCCAGCGGCGGCAGCGTGCCCGCCGGCGGTCGACCGAAGAATAGGCTTTGGGAGATCTCCTGTCGGCAGGCGTCGCCCGCCGGCCGAGCCGTCGCAGCGCTGGATCTCAGTGCTGGCTTGCCGCGAGCTGCTGCGCTGCCGAGCCTTCGAGGGCCGAAGCGATCTGAGCGCGCGTCAGGAGCTCGCCGAAAAGGTGCGGTTCCTGGCCCGGCCGATAGAGCATGTAGAACGGAATGCTGAAGCGGCCATAGTCGCTCAGGAAAGCGGCGATGGCATCGTCGCGGTTGGTCCAGTCGGCTTTCATCGGCACCACGTCGTAGCGCTCGAAGAGGTCGGCCACCTCCGGCGTCTCGAGCACCAGCCGCTCGTTGGTCTTGCAGGTGAAGCACCAGTCGGCGGTGACGTCGACGAACACCATCTGACCTTCGGCGGCGAGGGATTCGGCCTGGCCGCGGTCGAAGGTCTGCCACGGGATCAGGTGGACCACCTCGTTGCTGGTCTTGCCGCCGGTGGGGCTGGCGGAGGCGGCGAGGCCGAGGGTGGTGACGATGGCGCCGACGGTGGCGAGACCGGCCAGGGCCTTGCCCACCCGCTGGCCCTGGCTGCGCAGCCAGACGAAGAGGGCGATGAGCAGCAGGCCGACCTCGATGAAGGCCAGGCGCTCGGCGCTCACCTGGCCGGCGAGCACGTAGAGCAGCCAGATGGCGGCGGCGGCGAGCAAGAAGCCCATCACCTTGCGCAGGGTGTCCATCCACGGTCCGGGCTTGGGCAGCAGACGAGCCGCTCCCGGGAACACGGCGAGCAACAGATAGGGCAGCGCCATGCCGACGCCGACGGCGGTGAAGATGGCGAAGATGATGATCGCCGGTTGGGCGAGGGCGAAGCCGACGGCGGTGCCCAGGAAGGGGGCCGAGCAGGGGGTCGCCATCAAGGTGGCGAAGAGCCCCGAAACGAAGTGGCCGGCGAAGCCTTCCTTGGGGCCGCCGCCGAGGGCACCCATGGCGCGGCCCGGCAGCATGATCTCGAAGAGGCCCCAGAGGTTGAGGCTGAAGAGCAGGACCACCACCGCCAGGAAGGTGACGAAGACTGGCTGCTGGAACTGTACGCCCCAGCCGATGGCGGCGCCGGCGGAGCGAGCGGCGACGGCCGCCAAGGCGAGAGCCCAGAAGGAGACCAGAATGCCGCTGGTGGTGGCGAGGGCGCCGCTGACCACCGAGCCCCGCCCCTGGCCGGCGCTCTTTACCAACCCGAAGACCTTGAGCGAAAGCACCGGCAGCACGCACGGCATGGCGTTCAGGATCAAGCCGCCGATGACCGCCAGGAGCAGCATCCAGGGCAGGCCGGTGGTGGCCGTCGCGGTCGCCGCCGGATCTCCAGAGAGGTTGCCGAAGACGGCGGCGTTGGCAGGCTGGCCGCCGGCGCCGACGGTGACGGCGAGCTCGATCGGAGTGCGCACCGGGGGCAGACAGGAGTTGTGGTCACAGGCCTGGAAGAGCAGCTCGCCGCTCAGCCGGTGCTCGCCGTCGCCGGTGCCGGCGGGAATCGGCACCGCCGCCAGGATCTTGACTTCGCCCTCATAGACCGACAGCGCCTGGTCGGCGAAGGCGAAGGTGCGGTCGACGCCGGCCGGGTAGAGAAGCTGGGGCTCGGACCAGCCGGCGGGACCCTCCAAGGAGATCTCGGTGGGGATCAACCAATCGAAGGTCGGGGTGTTCGAGTTGACGTGCCAGCCCTCGTCGATGGCCACCACCGCCGCTAGTCGCGCCGAAGAGCCGGCGGCATAGGCGGTGTGGTCGGCGAGCAGTCGAACCGATGCCTTTTCTTCCTGCTGCGCGGTGGCCGGCAGGGTGAGGGCGACGAGCAGCAAGGTGAGGATCGAGCGCATGACGAGCGTATCTCCGGCGGTAGTCTGGGCAGCCTAGCTGCAGTCGGCGGTCTGGTCGGAGCGCAGACGCTTGAGGGTGTGCTTGGCTTCCGGCAGGAAGCGGCTCGTCGGATAGTTGGTGGCGAAGCTGGCGACCGCGTTGTCGGCGCCGGCACAGTCACGCTGATCGTTGGCCAGACGAATGCGAAACACTCCCACCGCCTCGGCGAGGCGCGGATCCTCCGTGGAAACGGCCGCGATCGCTTTCTTGGCTTCGTCGAGGTCGCCCGCCAGGCGCAGGGCGTCGGCGAACAGCAGCTCGAGCCAGGGACGCCCCTCGAGGGCGAGCTTGTCGTGCTCGAGCAGTCGGCGGTAGAGGTCGGCGGCGCGGGCACCGTCGAAGCGCTGGCGCAGAGCTTCGGCGAGATTGCGCAGGATCTGCGGGTCCTGGGATTCGACATCCCGGTAGTAGCCGTCCATGAAGCTTTCGTAGTGGATGACCTCGCTCTCGATCTTGCGAATGAAGGTCGAGGCCGGGAAGTAGCCGCGCACGGAGCCGATGAGTACCTGATCGGGATCGATCACCAAGGCCGTCGGCAGGCTGGTGGCACGAAAACGATCCTGCAGACGCATGCCTTCGCCGCGGTCTTCGACGTCGACTCGCAGCAGGACGAAGCGATCCGCCAGGCGAGCGAAATCGGGCGTCGAGAAGACGTCGTCGTCGAGCTTCTTGCACCAGCCACACCAGTCGGCGTAGAGGTCGACGAACACCAGGCGCTTCGAGGCCCGGGCCTCTTCGAGGGCCGGCTCGACACGATCGAACCAGCGCAGCTCGACGGCCGGGGCTTCCGGCGCCGGGGGCTGCTGGGCCGACGAAGCGGCCACCGCCAGCAGCAGGGCGGCGCACAGAGTGATGACGGAACGGATCATGGAAACGACTCCTCTCGGCAGCGACGGTCTTCGGATCGCGATACCCGCCGAATCGGCACGCGACGGGCCCTGAGGGAAAAGCTCTGCAAGGACTGTGCAAGTCTCGCCGGGCCCTGGCGGAAGGGCAAGAACCGCAGGCCGGAGAGTCCCGGTCGGAAGCCCCGAAGGCTTGCCTGAGATTTCCGGCGGAGGCCGTCCCGGGAGGGGAAAAACGCTGCAAAGAAAGGGCTAAATCGCTGCTGGCCGGTGATACCATCGCGCGCTGTGAAGCTTTCCTCCGCCGTCGACCGGATCGCCGAATCGGCCACCACGCGCATCACCCGGCGGGCTGCCGAATTGCGCCAGCAAGGCGTCGAGGTGGTCAATCTAGGGGTCGGTGAACCGGACTTTTCGTCCCCTGCGATGGCCATCGAAGGGGCGCGCCGTGCCCTCGCCGAGGGATGGACCCGCTACACCCCGACGGACGGGCTGCCGAGCTTGCGCCGCGCCCTGGCGCAGGATCTGGCGCGTCGCGCCGGGGCGCCCTGGGAGGAAGAATCGGTCATCGTCACCTGCGGCGCCAAGGCGGCGCTGATGGAGCTCGCCCTGGCCCTCTTCGAGGCCGGCGACGAGGTGGTGGTGTCGAGCCCCTGCTGGGTGAGCTTCCCGCAACAGATTCGCTTTGCCGGCGCCCGACCGGTGCCGGTTCCGACGATCGCCGAGGAGGCCTTTCGGCTGCGCGCGGAACCGCTGCTGGCGGCGATCACGGAGCGCACCCGGGCGGTCCTGGTGAATGCGCCCTGCAATCCCACCGGCGGGCTGCTGGCGGCGGACGAGTTGGCTCGCTTGGTGACCGGCTGCGCCGAGCGCGGCGTCCTGCTGATCGCCGACGAAACCTACGAGCGCTATGTCTACGACGAGTCCTTCACCAGCGCCGCCAGCCTGGCCGGTGAGGCTCCGGATACGGTGGTGGTAGTGGGGTCTTTCTCGAAGACCTACGCCATGACCGGCTGGCGCCTCGGTTATCTCGCCGGACCCGCGGCGGTGGTGGCGGCGGTGTCGCGTCTGCAGAGCCATTTCAGCGGCAACCCCACCACTTTCGCGATGGTCGGCGCCCTCGAGGCCCTGGCCGAGCCGGAGTCGCAGATCGCGGCCCGCCGGGCCGAGTTTCGTCGCCGCCGGGAGCTGGTAATGGCGCGGCTGGCGACGCTACCGGGCTTCGCCTGCCGTCCTCCCGGGGGGGCCTTCTACGTCTTCCCTCGGGTCGATGACCTCTTCGGAGAAGGCATCGCCGATTCCTCTGCCCTCGCCGAGCACTTGCTCGAAGAGGGGCGGGTGGCGGTCGTTCCCGGGCTCGCCTTCGGCGATGACCGCCATCTCCGGATTTCCTACGCTTGTTCCGAGGCCGACCTCCGCGAGGGCCTCGACCGCATCGCCACGGCCCTCGCCGCCGTCGCCTGAACCAACCGACTGGAGAGTACCCATGAAACGACTTCTCTCACTCCTCGTCACCGTCCCCCTGGCCTGGTCCTGCGCGCCGGCGGCTCATGACGAGGCTTCCTATCCGGCCACTCCGGACGGCGCCCAGCAGTTCGTCGACGCCGCCGAAGCGGACCTCTACGACCTCAGCAATAAAGGGAGCCAGGCGGCCTGGGTGCAGTCCACCTACATCACTCAGGACACCCAGGCGATCGCCGCCGCCGCGAGCCAGAAGTCCCTCGCCGCGCAGTCCAAGTACGCCCGCGAGGCGGTGCGATTCGATGACCTCGAGGTGCCCTTCGACGTCTCCCGGCGCCTGCAGTTCTTGAAGCTCGGCGGCAGTATGGCGGCGCCGGCGGACGAGGCCAAGACCGAAGAGCTGGCGACCATCGCCAGCGACCTCGAGGCCACCTACGGCAAGGGCGAGTACTGCCGCGACGATGGCACCTGCCTCGACCTCATCGACATGACGGCGATCCTGGCGGAGAGCCGCGACGCCGACGAGTTGCTCGATGTCTGGACCGGCTGGCGCACCGTCTCGCCGCCGATGCGCCAGCCCTACCAGCGCTTCGTCGAGCTCTCGAACGAAGGTGCTCGCGAGCTCGGCTTTGCCGACACCGGGGCCATGTGGCGCTCGAAGTACGACATGCCGGCGGATGACTTCGCCGCCGAGCTCGATCGCCTCTGGGACCAGGTGCGGCCGCTCTACGAAGCGCTGCACTGTCACGTCCGCGCGCGTCTGCAGGAGGAGTACGGCAGCGATCGGGTGGCCGATGGCGAGCCCATCCCGGCGCACCTGCTCGGCAACATGTGGGCTCAGGGCTGGGCCAATGTCTACGAATTGGTGGCACCGCCCAACGCCGATCCCGGCTTCGACCTCACCGAGCGTCTGCGCGCCAACGACCTCGACGCCCTCGAGATGGTGCGCTCCGGCGAGCGCTTCTTCAGCTCCCTCGGCTTTGCGGAGCTGCCGGAGACCTTCTGGGAGCGCTCCCAGTTCACCAAGCCGCAGGATCGCGACGTGGTCTGCCACGCCAGCGCCTGGGATGTCGACAACGTCGACGACCTGCGCATCAAGATGTGCATCGAGATCAACGCCGAGGACTTCCGCACCATCCACCACGAGCTCGGCCACAACTACTACCAGCGGGCCTACAACCAGCTACCCTTCCTCTATCGCAACAGCGCCAACGACGGCTTCCACGAGGCCATTGGCGACACCATCGCCCTCTCCGTCACGCCGGACTACCTGCAGCAGATCGGCCTGATCGACGAGGTGCCGGATCCCTCCAAGGACCTCGGGCTGCTGATGCGCGATGCTCTCGACAAGGTCGCTTTCCTGCCCTTCGGATTGTTGGTCGATCAGTGGCGCTGGAAGGTGTTCTCCGGCGAGATCGGGCCCGACGACTACAACGCCGGCTGGTGGACGCTGCGCGAGAAGTACCAGGGCGTGGCGGCGCCGGTGTCGCGTTCCGAGGCCGACTTCGATGCCGGAGCGAAGTACCACATCCCGGCCAACACGCCCTACACGCGGTATTTCCTGGCGCACATTCTGCAGTTCCAGTTCCACCGCTCCCTGTGTGAGATCGCCGGCTACGACGGCCCCCTGAACCGCTGCACCATCTTCGGCAACGAAGCGGCCGGCCAACGCCTCGACCAGATGCTGCAGATGGGCGCCTCGCGGCCGTGGCCCGAAGCCCTCGAGGTGGTCACCGGCAGTCCGGAGATGGATGCCACCGCGGTGATCGACTACTTCGCGCCGCTCAAGACCTGGCTCGACGAGCAGAACGCCGGACGCCAGTGCGGCTGGTAGCCACCTGACGCCAGCGACGGGGTCCGGTCGACGGGCCCCGTGTTAGCATCTCCGCACTCTGTAGTAGGAAGGGGAACGCGATGAAACGCCAGAAAGCCATCAAGCTGACGCGCTTCGAGCTCGAGGTGATGGACGAGCTGTGGCGGCTCGGCCGGGCTTCCGTGCGCGAGCTTCTCGAAGCTCTGCCGACGCGGAAACAACCGGCCTACACCACCGTACAAACCATCGTCCGCCGACTCGAAGAGAAGAAGGCGATTCGCTTGGTTCGCAAGATTGGCAATGCCCATATCTACGAACCGGCGGTCAGTCGCAACGTCGCCTATCGCCGCCTGATCGACGACTTCCTCGAGGTCTTCGGCGGCTCGCCGGCTCCGCTGATGGCCCACCTGGTGGAGTCCGGACGGCTCAGCCTCGAGGATCTCAAGCAGGCCGAGAAGCTCCTCGACGACGACTGAGGACGACGATTGCAGGGGGCGCGGAGGTGCTGCAAGCGATGATCGAGAGGTTCTCCGATTGGGGTGGATTCCTGGTCAATCACCTCTGGGAGGCGACGCTGTTCGCCGTTCTCGTCGTGCTGCTGACGATCGGCCTGCGTCGGTCGCCGGCTCGCATCCGCCATCGCCTCTTGCTCGTCGCCTCGCTCAAGTTCCTGCTGCCGACGGCGGTGGTGGTGAGCTGTGGCCGCGCCCTCGGTCTGCCGATGCCGAACGTGGCTTCCCTCTCCTGGTGGCGCGCCGATGGCTTGGCCTCGCCCTTGGCGGGAGCCGAGAACCTGTTCGGGACGGTCGGCTTCGCTCTGCTCCTGGTCTGGGCCGCCGGCGCTGTCTGGCTGGCGTCTCGACAGTGGCGCTTGCGTCGTTCTCTGGTGGCCTTGGCGCGCAGTGGCCGGCCCTTGGCCGATGATCATCCGCTGGCGCCGGTGATCACGCGCGCCCGTCGCCATGCCGGCGTCGATCGAGCAATCACCTGTCGCTGGGTCGACGACCTGCCGTCGCCGGCCGTTTGGGGAGTTCGCCGGCCGGTCCTGCTGCTGCCGGTGGGGCTGGGCCAGCACCTCAGCGCCGACGAGCTCGATGCGGTCCTGGTGCACGAGCTCGAGCACGTTCGCCGGCGCGACAACCTGATCGCCTCGCTGCAGTCCTTCCTGCGGGCGGTCTTCTGGTTCCACCCCTTGGTCTGGTGGCTCGACCGTCGCCTGCTCGCCGAGCGCGAGCGGGCCTGCGACGAACGCGTCGTGGCGGTCCTCGGCGAGCCCAAGCTCTACGCCCGAGGGCTTCTCAAGGTGGTGCGCTTCGGGCTCGAGAGCACCCTGCCCGGAAACCTCTCGCCGCGGGCCATTCCGGGAGCCGCCGCCACCGCCTCGGACCTCGAACGGCGCATTGAGCACATCGTCACGCCGAGTGGCCCGCAGCGCTCCGCAGCCTGGAGCCACCGCTTCGCCGCCGTCGTCGTCGCCCTGCTCTTCACCCTCTCCCTGATCGCCTCCGGCCAGGGCCACTGCGATGTCGCCAGCCGCCTCACCGTCGAGCTCACCGAGCGCTACACCGGTACCGGCGCCTCCGTCCAGTCCGGCGACGTCCTCCAGCACTTCCCCGCCAAGCCCCCCAAGGTCTGTCAAGAGCGCAAGAAGAGAATCGAGCGCTGGTAGGGGGGCAAAGCCGAGGCTCTTTCGAGGAGTCTCTTGCTTGTTCTGAAATTTGCTTGTCGGAATACTCTTTAGTCTTGAGTGAACCAGTTGGTTCTTGTCCGTCTCTTCAGGTGTTATGGAGGCGGATATGACGTATCGATCGAGTGCACCGAGATCCAGTCCGACGCAGGGAAAGCTCCAAGCAGTGAGGAGGTGCGATGAGCACTTCGGACCGCCACAAAGGACGGCCTGCCGAGGCAGGGCTGCCAAAGGCGGAGAAAGTACGATCGACGATCAGCCTCGAAAGGCGTTGCGTATTGCCAGAGGTACTCGCGGCTCTCATCGACGGTGGCCTTGGCTCAAACGAAAGCGCCAAAGTGCGTCAGCACCTTGGCGCCTGTGATCGCTGCTATGCGATCTTCATTCGCTCCGCTCGCAGCGTCCAACGAGGAGTCGAAGAAAGCGAACCACCGTCAAGCCTGACAGAGAGGTTGATGGCTTGGTGGTTAGGTTAAGAGATCCCGAACCAGTTCAGCAGTGATCCTCGAGTCTTCGAGATGAACCCTGATACACCTCAATGACCGCTCGATTCGTCGGTAGAGAGGCTTCTGCTCGAGGCAGAGGAGTCGGGCGATCTTGGCGACCGTGAGACCCTCACGGAAATGAAGCTTCAATATGAGGCGATCCTCCGCCTCGAGGGATCGCCAGGCCGCCCCAAGCGCGGCGGAGACTTCCCGACCTCGTCCGTCTGCTAGGGCGTCTGCTGCAGGATTCCGATCGTCGGTGATGCGAGCGAGCGATTCCTCCCCCTCGAATCGGATGGGAAGCCGCGAAGGCAGCTGTGTGGCGAGAGCTTCGAGTTCATCCGGATCGATTCTGGGGTTCTGAGACCGGATCAAGGCAACGGCCTCGGTCAACGAGAAGCCATCGCGTGCCAGGAGCTGTTCGAGCTCAATGGCCAGGACTCCCAAGCCGACGGCTGTCTGCGAAGGGCGCCAGCGACCCCAGCAGTGGATCCGGAAGTCCATGAAGAGCCGATGGACGACGGTGGTCAGATAGGTTTTAAGACTGCTCCGACCGCGGTACCGACGGAGGATTCGGTAGTCGCTCTCGATCAGCTTGTAGAGAGCGTAAGATCGAAACTCGTCTGCATCAATGCCAATTTGGCGACCGCGGTTGGCTCGGAGGCTGATGACTCGATGAATGAGGGGGAATGCTTCTTCGAACAGTGCGCGCGCATCCGATTCGTCCATTGGTTCTCCTCTCGAATTGAAGACCTGCTCTCGTCATAAGCAGATGGATCCAAGAGAAGAACCAGTGAGGTGAAGAAAGCGAACAGAGAATATTCAGAAGAACCGATTTCTTGGTTCTGGCGCAGCTTTTGCTTAGAATTTCTCGTATCCGGACGATCATTTATCTTTATATGAAGAGAGATGTACTAATGCGGCGTCGTTGTCTAATCCCTTAGGGAGGTGTGCTGTGAGCCAGACTACTCCTGTAGTTGAGGCGACTTCGGTACTTCTTATTCTTCGGTTCCAGCAAGGTGACCCTCAGGCTCGGGATCTTCTGGTCGAGCGCTATGATCCCCGTTTGCAGCGGTTCGCTCACGGGTTTCTCGTGGGGCGTGCTCGAGATGCCCACGACACCAGTGACCTCGTCCAAGAGGCGTTTCTTCGGAGCTTGGAACGGCTCAATGACTTCGATCTGTCGCTGGGCGTTTCTTTTCAGCCCTTTCTCTTTCGAACCGTCAAGAATCTGGCCAAAACTTGGAACTGCCGAGAGTTTAAGCGGAGCGATCTGCCGGCGCCGGAGCAAGTCAATGTGACCTCTCCGCTTGAAAGGATGCTCATGAACCAGAAGTGGAAGGCACTCGAGCTTGCACTCGGGCAGCTCAAGGAATCGGAAGCCGACTTGATTGTTGCTCGGGTATTCCTGGGGATGTCCTGGAAGGAAGTTCAACTTCATGCGGGCAGCCCGAGTCCCGACGCTGCCCGGGTTGCCACCAAGCGGGCGGTAGAGAAGCTGGCGAAGAACCTGGTCAGGGATGAGTGAAGACTCGTTCGAGAAGGTCGTCGAAGCCCTTCTAGGCCTCCGTCCACTCGATTCAAGCCATCGCCAAAGCCTCGAAGAGACAGGCGACGAAGGCGCCAAGCTTCTCGTTCTGCTATCGCAGATAGGTGTCGAAAGCCGAAGTCCTCTCTCGACCCGCCGGCTCAACGGGCAAGAAAAGGAGCTTCGGACAGGCCCCATTGCCCTGGGGGGGTGGGGGCGGTACCGCATTTTAGAGCGCCTAGGCCAAGGCGGATTCGGTGAGGTATTCCGGGCCGTGCATTCCGGGACTGGAGGAGAGGTTGCTCTCAAGCTTCTTGGTGGGTCGCAGCCGAGTCAGGGAGAGCTTTTCCTGGAAGAGGCTCGGCGTCTCGAGGCGATCCAGCATGTCAACGTGGTTCGGGTGAGGGACGCTGATGAACACAATGGGCGAACGGGCTTTGTGATGGAGCTGGTAAACGGCAAGTCACTGGCCGAGATTATGAAGTACCAAGGCAGGTTCGGTGCCGATGAGGTGGTCTCGATCGGCATGACGCTGTGCCGGGCTCTTGCGGCAGCTCACGGCGCCAATCTCCTGCACCGTGACATCAAGGCTCAGAACGTCCTGAGGGAGAAAGGTGGCCGCATCGTTCTCGTAGACTTCGGCATTGGCTGTGAAGTTGACGGCTTGGGTCGGGGCTCGCGTGCCCTATCCGGGACGCTCTCTTACATGGCTCCCGAGCTCCTGGATAACGGTCTCAGCACGCGGTCGACGGACCTCTACTCCCTAGGTGTTCTCCTGTTCTACCTCCTGACGGCAAAGTTTCCTGTCCAGGGTGAGGACGCTAGAGTCTTCGCCAAGAACCATCGCCTCGGTAAACGGTTACGGCTGAGGGACCTTCGTCCGGATATCCCACAGAAGCTTGTGGCCACCGTCGAAAAGGCCATAGCACCACTCGCTGAGGATCGGTTCAGCAGTGCCGCAGAGCTCGAAGAAGCGCTGGCGCCTGAGCGAGATCCCGCGGAAACTCCAGCTGCCGCTCGCTCGCTGCGTTTCGATCGGATGCGTTGGCTGCTCCTACCCCTGTTGATCATTCCAATCCTGGCAGAGATAGCGCTTCGATATTCACTGCCGGAGCTTTTCATTGACGAGGCGATCATGATCGCCGTGGCCCCGGTGGCTCGCGCTTCACACACTGCGGATCGAGATCGAATCGTGCGGACGGTCTACAAGCAACTGGCCACCATTAGGCCGATAGAACCGACGGTAGAGTCCTTCGAATCCTCGATCTGTGTGAGCTGTGGCAAGTGGGATCTTGGCTTGTTGGGCCTATGGGCTCTAACAGCTGGTGCCAAGTACGTGATTGCCCTCGACGAGTCCGATCCTGAGTCAGTCCTCAGAGCCGGAATCTGGGAGACTCATGCTCTCCTCAGGGATCCCCAAGCAAAGCCCCTTGCGTGGCAGGATTTGGATGGAGATATCTCAAGAGCGACACGGCGTCTTACACGTGCTGCACTCCGTCTTGAGTCGAAGAGGAAAAAACCCATCGAGTGGGAACCGGTTTCCGTTTCTTCAGTGCATCGGCGGAACGCCCTGGGGGAGTATCTAGAAGGCGTCACCCTTGAACGTGCTGGTGAGTACGAAGATGCGGCGCTCCACTTTGTCGATGCTTTTAGGGCGGATCCCACCTTCAAGGCGGCTTCCTGGAGGGCCGTGGAAGCTCTCGACGCCGAAGGTCGTTTCGAGGAAGGACTTCGGTACGGAACCCAAGCCTTGCGGTTGGTCGATGATTCGTTGGCAGAGGCGGTGGATTCGGGGGCCGTGATTCTCTGCGAAGACTTGGAGGCTGCGGGAAAGAGGATTTCGGTAGACGGAGCAATCCACAGTCTCTGGATCATCGCCACAGCAGCCCGCCAGAGACTCTGTTACGAAGAGGCGCTGGATGTCTTGAATGGTCTAGCTGGCATCCCCTCCGAAGCGATGCGAGCGAAGCGGTTGATGGCGCTGGTTTGGGAGAAGATGGGCCCCGATTTCTTGCAGGAGGCCATTGATTTGATCGAGGAGTCCGGCCGCGGCGACACTGACAGTGTCAACATCGGAACCGCAGCCCTCCTCCGTGCTCAACAGGGCGAGGGCGGTGAGGCAGCTCGCGCAAGACTGTCTAAGGGAAGAAAGCACTGGATCCCCTATCACTTCTGGGCGGAGGGAATCTCCTACGTCGCGGATGGAGATCTAAGGAAGGCTAACTTCGCCTTTCGACAGCTTGCCCAACGAGGGTATCTAGAATATGGCAATCTTAGCCGAGCGCAAGTCGCGATTTTAGAAGAGCGTTGGGATGACGCACGCAGGCTCTTGGAGGGTGTTCGAAAAAGGGGGGCACTGAAAGAACGCTCGACGCGAAACCGGTCCCTGGCGACGCTTCTTCTCGCGGAAGTCGAAGTTGTCGCGGGTAACAGTCAGATCGCGCGTTCTCTGCTCAAGGAATTGCTGGATCTCTCGCCGACTCCTGGAAACCTGCGCGAGCTGAGGCGAGCCGCCGTTATTGCAATCTCGAGTCAATTTGACACGGCGATTCCGTTTGAAGAAACCGTTCGAGAGGTCGACCGGGCCTACCCGTCGCGACTTTCGCGTGCTTTCGTTGCTCAGATCGAGGCGGAGAAGGCCTTCCTCTCTGGTGATTGTACGCAGGCAGAATTAAAAGCGCTAGAGGCGATCGAGATCTGGGAAGATCCCGGAATCGAGCGGACGCTGCGGAAAATCAGGGCCAGGGCGGATGATCTTAATCCCGGGGTGCCTGATCACTCTTCGTTTAGCGTGGTCCTTAGGAGGTTTGAACTGAGTGCCCTGGAGTCTGCCATACATTGACCTGATGTGGTGAGCTGTGGCACTTCAATGTTTTTACGATTTTTTTGAGGCTTTTGGGATGGACGGCTGCCGCCCTGAATTCCGTCCATCCCGATCTAGAGGTCGTTAGAGCGGAGGTGCCAAGGCCGTCAGATAGGATCGGACCTCAGGGTCATCGTAGGGATTTCTTCCGCTTTGGTAGAGGAAATCTTGCTCGACTTGAGGGATTCTCAAGAACGGCGAGAGGTCGTACCCCATCAAAGAGAGCTCTGCGTCCGTCTTGACGGCTTCGAGGGCCTCATTGAGTGCGACGACATCCGGATCGCAGTGCTTATATTCCTCCTGGAAAATGGCCCCTCCACCGCATGGTTTCGCTGCTGGTATGACCCAGCCGTTGTTCGATATGTTGACGAAATGGGTCAGGTTTGAAGGCCTGGATAGAATCGGTCGAAGTTGGGTGTTGATCATGCCTTGAGGGACCTGGAAGTTCCCGGCTGGACCGTTTCTTACTTGCTCGATCAGTTTGTTGGGGTCTGAGTTAGTTGCGGCTTTGAAGGAATCGCTTGCGTATTTTTGATCGATGCATAGCAGGCCGATGTACTCGAGGAACTCTCTGTGATCCCATTTGGTGTCAGACCATATTGGCTGGCCCTTTGGTGCAGATCCCCAAGTGTTCGAAATTCCTTGAAATTCATCCCAATAGCCCTTGTCGAGTTTGAGGGCGCAGTATCTTAGGGATTCGAGTTCCCATCGGTTAAGCCTGAATTTGTGAGTTCTTACTAAGAAGTCATAGAAATCTCTCTTGATCTTGCAGTGGGTAGAGAGGTGTCCTGTGAACGAGTCTCCATGTGCGCAAGCGTATCCAAGTACTGCCCAGTAATCAGCCATCTTCCCTCCGTTCGTATTCAGGTACTGCGTTGGTCTGACGGGTTAGACGGAGATGGAGACGTCTTTTCCTGAGATCCGAACAGGGTTAGCGAAATACCTCTCAAGATCATGTCCTTGCTGGACTTCGTAGAATTAGAAGAGCCTGAATTCTTAATCCACTAGGTAATCCGCTTCACGCACTCCGGTCCCTCGTTCCTTGGATTCCCCACTCGGCGATCCACCGGGTAGTCCTCCAGGAGATCCCCACCCCGCGGTTGCAGGATGGTCTCCAGCTCCGCGGGGTCTTTCATTTCCGGGTCGAGCCAGAGGTTGTATTCGTCTTGTTCGACGATGACCGGCATGCGGTGGTGGAGGGGGCGGATTTCGGGGGCGGCGTCGCAGGTGAGGATGGTGAAGGACTCGACCGGGCCATCGGGACCTTTCCACAGGTCCCAGAGGCCGGCGAAGGCGAAGGGCTGACCGCCTTGGCGGATGATTCGGTAGGGCTGTTTGATCGCCCCCTCTTTTTTCCACTCGTAGTAGCCGTCGGCGACGACCAGACAGCGCTTTTTCTTGAGGCTGTTGCGGAAGGAGGGCTTGGTGGCGGCGGTTTCGGCGCGGGCGTTGATCATGCGGCTGCCGATTTTGAGGTCGTTCGCCCAATAGGGGATCAGCCCCCAGCGCAGCATGTCGAGCTGGCGCGGTCCGGCGGAGGCGAGGGCCCGCACGACCGCCGTGTTTTGAGTCGGGGCGATGTTGTAGCGCGCCGCCATCTCTGGGATGGCGGGCAGCTCGAAGAGGTCGGCGATGCCTTCGCCGGGGGCGGTGAGGGTGTAGCGGCCGCACATGGTGATTGGCTCCTGGGTCGTGAGGTTCCAATTGTAGCGGCCCAATGTTGATCAGCGATCGCCTCGCTGAGGCTGGCCGTAGAATGGAGCGGGAAGTGCTGCTGCCAATTCCACCTCGCCGATTTCGGAGGAAGCTCCATGAGTTCCAAGACTTCGCTGCTCGTGCTCTCGCTGGTGATTCTCGGAGGCCTGCTGGCCTGTGCCGCGCCTCCGACCGAACCCGAGGTTTCGCCGTTGATCGGCGACTGGCGGGCGGTTTTGACCTCACCCGGCGGCGAATTGCCCTTCACGTTGCGGATCAGTCAGGTCGGAGAGGCCTTCGAGGCCCAGGCCATCAACGGCTCCGAGGCACTGGACCTCAGCGGGGTGGAGGTCGAGGATGATCGCGTGGTGCTGGCCTTCGACTGGTACGACTCCGAGATCACGGCGCGCTTGGCGGAGGACGGCACGGCGATGAGCGGCCAGTGGCGCAAGACCGTGCCCGATGGCAATTCGACGCTGCCGTTCGCGGCCCGGCGCGACGATCGGAGGCGTTTCCTCTCCCTCGCCGAGGCTGGAATCGAAGGCGCCGCCGAAGCGGCGGATTCGCCGGCCGGTCAGTGGTCCGTCGAGTTCGTCGACGAGGATGGTGCCGAGCCGGCGAAGGCGGAGTTTCGCC
The DNA here is from genome assembly GCA_039028635.1 of Acidobacteriota bacterium. Lineage (NCBI taxonomy): Bacteria > Pseudomonadati > Acidobacteriota > Acidobacteriota bacterium. The sequence continues at coordinate 5,971 of JBCCHV010000055.1, read as the reverse complement.
AGGCTGGTGACCGCATTCACGGGACGTTCCTCACGCCGACCGGCGACTACCGCTTCCTCGAAGGGGCTTGGGAGGCGGGTGTGTTGCGGCTTTCGACCTTCGATGGTGCCCACGCCTTTCTGTTTCAGGCGCGCTTGCAGGAGGACGGCTCCCTGGTCGGCGACTTCTGGTCGCGCGACACCTACCACGCCACCTGGACCGCTGCTCGCTCCGACGAAACCGACCTGCCCGACGCCTGGACCCAGGTCGGCCTGACCAACGACGAGGGACGCTTCGACTTTTCGTTCCCGGATCTCGCCGGCGAAACGGTATCCCTGGGCGACGAGCGCTTTGCCGATAAGGTGGTGCTGGTCGACATCTTCGGATCCTGGTGCCCCAACTGCAACGACAAGGCTCCCCTGCTGGCGCAGTGGCACCGGGAGTATGGCAAGCAGGGGCTCGAGATCGTGGGACTGGCCTACGAGTTCTCCGGCGATCCCGAGCGCGACGGCGAGCAGGTGAGGCGATTCGCCGAGCGCTACGGCCTCGAGTATCTACTGCTCCTCGCCGGCACCAGCGACAAGTCACAGGCGGCGGCGACGCTTCCCGATCTGACGGCGGTGGTGGCTTTCCCGACGACGGTGTTCATCGGTCGCGACGGCAAGGTTCGCAAGATCTTCACCGGCTTCACGGGGCCCGGTACCGGCGAGCACTATTACGGGCTGGTGGCCGAGCACACGGAGCTGATCGAAGGTTTGCTGGCGGAGGCTGGATAAAGCCCTCATCGACATTCATCCCTGGGAGGGCAGGACGTGAGCGCGGCCTATTTCGTTGAGCTGGAGCAGGACATCGAGGGTTTCGACCCCTTCGTCAATGGCAAGTCCCTGGCTCTGGTGGAGGGGATTCTCAGCGCTCAGTGCGAGGACCTCGGTGTCGTGCCGATGATCAACTTTGTCGTCGTGCCGGCGGATCAGCTTGCGGATTTTCTGGTCGGCGAAGGTCTCGAGGATCTGGCGGAGCAGGCTGGCCAGGTGGCGACGCACTGGTTCGATCCGGCCCAGGACCGCGCCACCTTCTCGGCCTTGGTGAGCTGGCTGCGGCGCGAGAAAGGCACTCCGGCGACGGCCGGAATCGAAGCTCCGGAAGACGTTCTGAGGGATCTCGAGGAGATCGAAGCGGTGTTGCAACGGGCGGAGAAGGCAGGCGTGCGCTGGCGCTTGGCGGTGGACTACTAGCCCGAGTTGCCTGCCTCGAGAGAATGAAGACGTCTCGCGAACCTGGGAGCGACTGGCGCCAGCGGCGTGGCATCCGCGAGGGTGCTTTCCTGGCCGGCATTCTCTCGACCATCGCCTTTGTGCGCCTCAAAGCTTCGGCCAATGAACCCATCCTCGGGCTCTCGCCGGTATTCGACTACTTTTGCCTGGCGCTTCTCTGGGTCTTCGTCGGATGGGTCTTGGGTGTTTTTCGCACCGCCGTTCCGGAGCGCGGTGAAATCGCTCTCGATCGTGCTGAATGGGCCTTGGACGTGGTTCGCAGCCAGGGGCTGCCCGATTCCCATGCCGGCATACCGGGAGGCCTCTTCTTGCGCTGGCTGATCCGGCGAGATGCGCTTTCGGATCGACAGCCGCCGGGCTCTGGCGAGTCTTCGGTGATCGAGCTCTACGAGGCCTTCGGTGAGAAGCTGTTGGCGGGCGATCTGCGAGCCTCGTTCCGGTCCTTCGCGAAGGCCTATCTCGCCGCTGAGGACGGGGCCTACCTGGACGATCTCGTCAAGGCCCTCGGGAGTGACTTTCTGACTTCCGAACCGGATGAGGCAGCGCTCGCCGAGGTCGAGGCTGTCATCGACCGGCGCTGGCAGGACTGGTGCCGCAGAAGTGTTCGACCGTCCGGCTGAGCAGCACCCGCGCTTGGGCCAGCTCGTCGCGGGGCATGAACTCGTTCGGCCGGTGGGCGACCTCGATCGAGCCGGGGCCGAAGATCACGCAGTCCATGCCGAGCTTCTGGAGCCAGCCGGCATCGGTGGCGAAGGAGACGCTGCGCAGCTTCTGGCGACCCGTCGCCTGCTGGAGAAAGGCGGCGACCGGCGCTTCGGCAGCGAGGGCGAGGGGCGGACTGTCGCTCAAGACTTCGAGCTCATGGTCGACGCCGGCCGCTCCCGAGATGGCCTGCTGGATCCTCTGTTGGATCTCATGGGAGGTCATGCCGGGCAGGATGCGGACCCCGAGCTCGACGATGCACTGGTCCGGCACGACGTTGATCGCCGAGCCGCCGTTGACGGTGCCGACATTGAGGGCGACGAAGGGGACCTCCGGGAAGTGGTTTGATCCCGGCGGGGTTTCCGCCTCGAGCTGCTGCCGCAGAGTCGCCAGCGAGTCGATGACCCGGCCGCCGGCTTCGATGGCGTTGATCCCGAGATGAGGATAGCCGCTGTGGGCGCTGCGTCCGGCGAGGGTGATGCGGGCTTTGAGGTGCCCCTTGTGCAGTCCCACCACGTCGAGGGAGGTCGGCTCGCCGATGATGGCGGCCCGCGGTAAAGGCTCCTGCGGCGTCGCGGCCCAGGACTCGACGAGGTGCTTGGCGCCCAGGGTGCCGACCTCTTCGTCGTAGGTGAAGATCAGGACCAGCGGTGCCGACAGGCGGTTCGGATCGAGGCTTGCGGCGAGGTTGCTGGCGAGGGCGAGAAAGCCCTTCATGTCGGCCGCTCCGCGACCGACGAGCCGCTCGTCGCCGAGCGCCAGCTCGAAAGGATCCTGACGCCAGCCGTCCTCGAGGGCCGGCACCACGTCCATGTGCCCGGAGAGCACCAGGCCGTCGCCATCGGGGCCGGAGGCGGGGCCGAGAGCGACGATCAGATTGGCCTTGGCTCCGTCTGGGGAAGGGTGCCGGGTAATGCGCACACCGGGGCGATCGAGGTAGTCGGCGAGGAACTCGACCAGCGCCAGATTGCTGCGATGGCTGGTGGTGTCGAAGGCCACCAGGCGGGCCAGCAGGTCGACATCGGAGAGCATGACGCAACCTTAGCAGCCCGTCGTGAAAGCCCTCTAGGTCGGCCGAGGAGGGTAGACTAGCGCTATGTCGATTCTGAAATTCCTGGGGCTCGAAAAGGCTCCCGATGAGAGCTCCGAAGGTGACACCGAGACGGTGCGGAAGATCGTCGCCCAGCTCGAGTCGATGTCACCGGAGCGTGCCCGTTTCGTGGCCGCTTTCGCCTACACCTTGAGTCGGGTCGCCAATGCCGATCTCGAGATCGACGAGGCCGAGACCCGGGCCATGGAGCACATCGTGGCGCAGGTCGGTGAGTTGCCGGAAGATCAGGCGGTGCTGGCGGTGCAGATCGCCAAGAGCCAGGCGCGCCTCTTCGGAGGCACCGAGAACTTCCTGGTCACTCGCGAGTTCAAGGAGATCTCCTCGGCGGAGGAGCGCCGGCGGCTGCTCGATTGTCTGTTCGCGGTTTCGGCCGCCGACGGCGCGATTTCTTCCGAAGAAGAGCTGCAGGTCAAGCGCATCGCCAGCGAGCTCGGGTTCTCGCACCAGAAGATGGTCGAGATTCGCTCGACCTGGAATCACAAGCGCGCCATCCTCAAGAACTTGCCCGGAGGCAACTGAGGGTAGCCCTCAGGGGAACTCCGAAGGGCTGCGTCCGAGGGCGACGATGGCGCAGGCTTGGCGCACCGCAATGCCGAGGGCGCGGGCCTCGTCGAGTAGCTGCGGGGTCCAGGTGCCGGGATTGAAATAGACCCCCTCCGGAAACTCTCGCTTGGCGAGCTCTGGAAGAAGCGGTGCCAGCCGCTCCGGGGGCAAGTAAAGAGCAGCGCGGTCGGCGGGCGGGGCCGCGGCGATCTCGGCGAACACGGGAGCGCCTTCGATCTCGCCAGCGCGTGGATTGACCGGAAAGACCTCGTATCCGGCCTCCTGGTAGGCGCGCACGCACTTGTTGCCGAAATTGTGCCGCTTGGCGGATGCTCCGACGATCAAGATGCTGGGCATGGGGTCCTCATCGGGTCGGTCGAGTTGGATTGGCGGGCTCCTCGGGCCCGCCTCCGACCATCGTCTCGGAAGGCGGGACGCTTGTAAAGGGAAACGACAGCGGGGAAGTCGGGCCCGGGCTCTCGTATACTGAAATGATGACGATCCCGACCGCCGAAGAGAGGGCAGCCTCACTCTTGCGTGAGGTGATGACCGAGCAGCAGATCTCGCCCGCGGCACTGGCCGCGGCCAGCGGTCTCGAGGCGGACCTGTTGTCCGACGTTCTGGCGGCTCGTCGAGGTCTCGATCTCCCCTCCTTGGAGCGTGTGCTGCGAGCTCTCGAGCTCGATCCAGGGAGTTTCTTCGCTCGCCTCTACACCCCCGAGCCGGCGGCGCCACCAACGCCGAGCGACGAACCCCTGCCGCGCGAAGAGCTCGAAACCCTGATGCTCGACCTGCGCAAGAAGATCGACGGCATGGTGCGGCTGCTCGATGCCGAAGCGGCCGCCGAAGAAACCTAGCCCGCCCGCAGGTCACCGACTGCAGCGTTGTCTCCCTTGCCTGCCGACCCTCCGCGAGGGTCGGGCCAGGGGAGGTCTCTGCGGTGAAGGAATCGGTCGCTGAATCCGCTGGCTTCGGGTCCGGCGACCGGCCTGAAACGTTTTCCGAGATCGACTCACTGGGGGATATGGAATGTCATTTTTATCGAATTAAAGGAGGTTCTTCCGTGATGCATCTCGTGACCCGCCGTGCCCTTCCCTCTGGTCTTCTGCTCGTGGTCCTCTTCGCCCTCGCACCGTCGCCGGCTTTCGGCGAAGGGGCCGGCGCCAGCGCGGCCACCCTGACCCCAACTTCCATGACGGTGACCAATACTTCGAGTCAGCCGGTCTATGCCAATCTCGTTCTGGGGCAGCCGCCCGTCACGCCGCCGCCCAACTGCTCGAACCTCGGGGAGCAGATCAAGTCCCTCAACGACTCTCGGCTGGTTTTCCATTCGAGCGTCGCCGGCAAGACTGTCCAGTTCACCACCCCGGTGGGAGTCGACGACAAGGGCTCATACCAGATGGATGCGGGAGAGACGATCACCTATCTACCTCAGCTCGATTGCGGCGGCACCTGCAGCCCGGCGCTGACCTTCAACTTCTTCTTCACCGCCGGGGCCAACGCCTTCGCGGCCAACAACGGTTGCTCCAACACCACCTATCCCGATGCCACCAACCTGGCCGAGGGGTCGATCAACTTCGGGGTCAACGGATCCGTCGGTAGTGGCTGCGCCAACGCCGACGACACGGACATCAGTGCGGTCAACGGCGTGAATGCCGTGCTGGCGATCAACACCTCGGGCAGCGGCTGGCCGGCGGCGACGAGCAAGGCCAAGAACGGGCCTTTGGGCAGCAATGCCAACTCGCCGGGGGTCTTCGGCTGGGCGGCGACCAACTGCTCCGGGCCGGAAGCCAACGCCGGTTACCCCAACCCCAGCGCCGTCTGCGCCGCACCGGTGGAAGCCCCCCAGCTGCCCAGCGGCCAGACTCTGTGCTCGACCCCGGGCGGCACCACCTACCAGCCGATCGTCGCACCCGATGGGACCAAGTACTGTGACCAGCGCAGCGACGCCGGAACCTGCAACAACCAGCGTAGCGGCGGCGTCACCGGCGGCACCGTCGAGGTCGAGTTCGTCAGCTTCACCGACGCCCCGGCATGAGCCGGACCTTGCGCCTCAACTCGCTCTCTACGAGCTTCTTTCTGTAGCAAGGCGGCGTCTGCTGATCCGAGCAGACGCCTGCCAAGCGCGTTAGCGCGAGGCGGCGCCATCGGCGCCGAGATCGGGGCCGCCCTGGATTGGGCCGCCCTGGATTGGGGCCGCCCTGGATCTGGGTGCCTGACCGGCCGCTAGGCGCACGACATGTGCGTGGCCGGGCCGCGCAGGCTCGCAGGGGCGCCTTGAGCCGAGAAGTACTTGCTGGTCGAAGGTAGGCGTCTGCTATTCGAGCAGACGGCTCCCGAGCCCGATCAGGGCGTCGCGGCG
>JBCCHV010000054.1 GCA_039028635.1 Acidobacteriota bacterium | reverse complement strand
GACGGTGGTGATAACTCCCGCAGGCGTCACCCGACGAATGCGGTCGTGGCCGCGATCGGCGATGTAGAGGTTGCCTTCGGCGTCCCTCGCAAGGCCGGTGGGGTTCGACAGCCGAGCCGAGCGAGCCATGCCGCCGTCGCCCAGGCCCGTGGCCGTGGGATCTCCGACCTCGCGCTCGATCATGCCGTCCGGAGTGACCCGGAGAACTTGGTGGTTGTTGGTATCCGCAACCCAGAAGCCGCCGCCGGGGGTCGCCAGAACGGCTCCCGGCCAGCGCAGGCTGACAGAGGTTGCCGGACAGCCGTCGCAGCCTAAGGCCGAGGTTTCGAGGTCGGGCGTCGCTCGGCCGCTGGGGAGACCTTCGACCGCGAGATCGAGGAAGTTGAAGAAGCAGTCGCCGGCGACGGTCGAGATGGTGCCGTCGGGAGCGACGCGGCGTACGCAGTCGGTACCGATGTCACCAATCAGCACGCCGCCGTTTTCTTCCACCGCCACGGATGCCGGATGGGAAAGCTTGGCGAGGTGAGCCGGCCCACCGTTGCCGCACTCGGTGGCGGTGTCGCCGATCGTTTGCTCGGTGCACTGCCCGCCGCCGCCGGCAAAGGTGGTGATGATGCCATCGGGCGAAACCTGACGGACCCGACCGCTCGAGACGTCGGCGAGGTAGAGGGTGCCGTTGGGAGCCACGGCGATGCTCCAGGGCCGCCGGACGGCGGCTTGCTCGGCCGGTCCGAAGTCGCCATTCGAGCTGTACTCGCCGGTGCCGACGGCGCGCTTCGATGCGACGCCGAAGGGCCTTGGCGTGCGCCGATCGCCCGTGCCGAGGTAGAGGGAGCGGGAGTCCGGGTCGTAGGTGTGGTGCGGCGACAGGGTCCAGCCTCCGAGGCCGGTGTTGCGGGCATCCCACTGGGTGAGCGGAGCGCCGAGCTCCGAGAGGTTGGTGCGCCGCACCCGTTCGGTGCAGACCACGCCGGCGGTGCGGACTTGACTCGGGAAGATGCCACCGACCTCACCGAACCGCCCCCAGGAGCGACGCGACTCGGGCCCGACGGAGGGGTTGTACTCGAGCTGATAGCAGAAGCGCTTGGCGATGCGCGCTTGGGTGCGGCCGTTGGTGTTTCGGCCCCAGCCGTCGCGACCATCCCAGGAGAGCTGCAGAAACTGGTTCGGTAGCGGTTCGAAGGTCTCGTAGATCCTCTGGCCGGCGACCTCGACGATGACTTCGGCGCGCTGCAAGGACGCCGGAACGGTGGGGCCGGTGACTCGCACGCTCAGGGTTTTGCCTTCACGGCGCCCCGGCGTTCGGTCTGAGCGATAGTGCAAGGCCAGACCGGTACCGGGAATGGAGACCGCCTCACCGAGGATCTGGTTCTGACACTCGATCACCGAGCCGCCGGTACAGTCCGGTTCGTCTTGCATCGGGTCGTCGCGATCGGCATCCTCCTCGCCATCGGGATCCGAGGGGTCCGAATCGTCCGAGTCGTCGCCTTCTTCGTTGTCGTCTGCCGGTGGCAGCTCGACATCGCCCGGCGGCTGGAAGGGCCAGTTGCAGTCGTAGGGCGTCAAGTGAGGAATCGGCACTCGCCACAGGCTGGTGCCGATCGCATAGCGGCTCGCCAACTCAATGCGCTCCGCCTCGGTCACTCCGAGGTCCGCGAGTGCCGCGGCGTCCGCCGCTTGGCCGGAACCGTCGAGGTCGAGCTCGGCGCGGCCCTGTCCATCGACCGACAAAATCTCGATCACGCGGCCGTCTTCGACTCCCACCCAGGCCGCCTTCTCGCGGTCGTAGTAGCCGGTGGGTACCGGTTCGCCGATGGGGAAGCCCAGGAAGTTCTCCTGGTGCAGGACCAAGGGCTGGCTGAAGCGCACCTCGGTGGCGCCGGCGGCGTTCGCTTCGTCGGCGGAGATCTCCGCCGCCCAGGTGTAGGCCGAGGCCGGCGGCAGATCGGCCGGCATGGCGTCGGGCCCCATCGCGCCGAGGGTGAACTCGCTGACCCGCAGGCTGGCGGTGCCGAGGCTCTGCATCGAGCCATCGGGAAGCTCCATCTCGATGTCGGTGCCGGCCGGCGCCAGCACCACCGGGCAGCGAGTGCCGTCCTCGTCGGTCACCTCGGTGCCGACCATCACCTGCATCGACCCGGCATTGGCGGCGATGGCGGTGACCGCGGGGTCGAGAGGCGTCATGACCACGTCCGGGGCCCAGGCGAAGTCGCGCCAGGGGACGTCGAGGCGCCGCTGCAGGGGCAAGTAGCCGTCTTTCTCGTAGACCACCACCCGAGGACCGCCGCCGGAGACGGCGAGGTCGAAGATGCCGTCGGCGCGGGTCTTGGTCTCACCCAGCTCGGGATGGCCGTGGCAAGTGATCTTGACCCCCGGCAAGGGCGCGCCGGCCCGCGAGAGCACTCGCCCCCTCAGCACGGCGATGGTGCGGTCATCGTCGAGGGCGCCGGGGGCGACGCCGGTCTGGATCGGGTTGGGGCCCTCGGTAAGAAACTCGATCTCGGTGGCGAAGTCGGTGGCGACGGTGGGATCGATTGGCGGGGCGACTTCCGCCGGGTTGGGCGGCAGGTCCTCCCCCTGGCCGGGAACCGTAACCAGGGCGGACGGGCCGGTGTTGCCGGCGCAGTCGGTTTGGCGCAGGGAGAGGCTGTCGCCGGCTCCGGCACCGAGCTTGAGGAGGAAGGAGCCGTCGAGGTTTGCGGTGGTGTTGCCGCCCCCACCGGGACCGATGGCGCTGACCGATGCCCCAGACTCCGCAGCTTCCGGGCCACCGGAAACGCTCACTTGAGAGCCATCGAAGGTGAGCGTGACGCGCGCGGTGTCCACCGCCAGGGGTGCGCCCGCGTCGACGGAGAAGCTCACCGAGGCGCTCGAAGCGAAGTGGCTGGCGTCGTCGGTAACGCTGGCGGCCAGCACCACCGAGCCTTCCGGAAGGTCTTCGAGCAGAGTGCAGTCGATGCGCCCACCGGCGGCGCCGCAACGCACCGCCAGCGGATCGTCGTTGGCCGACAGCATCAGCGTGGCGACGTCCGGCTCGAGGTCCCCGGGACCGCTATAAGAAAGGGCGACATCCGGCCGCAGTTCGCCCAGGCAGCCGCCGGGAAGGGGCTCGAGGAATCCGATCGTCAGTCGCGGGAAGCGGTCGCTCCAGGAAGAGGTGTCTCCGGTTTCGAAACCGTCGACGAAGATCACGCTGCCGGGGGGCGGTTCCTGGGCCAGGTGAGCGCCAGTCGCGAGGAGGAGAGCCAGTAGCGTCGTCAAACCCCAGGTCTTCCAGATTCGGCCTGCACTGCGGTGAGTCATTCGGTTTGCTCCTCGTCGGCTCGGGGTGGGGCCTCGAGCTCTTTGGCGGTCGATCGTTCCGTTGCTTCGTCTTCCCGTCGCGCCTTCTGGGCTGCTCGTTCCGCCGCCCAGATCAAGTCCGCCAGACCCCAGGTGCGCGGCGACATCGCTCGGTCGCGGCAGGGCTTGCCCGGCCCATCAGTCGAGGTCGACGGAGGCAGGCGGTGGGGGCGTTGGGAAGACAAAAAGTCATCACTCCATCCCGGAGCACTCCTCGAGCCGTTTGTCCGGGTCATCAACCCATAGGGCAAGGATCATGCCGGCCGAAAGTGGCCTTTTTGCACAGGTTTCTGTGCAAAAGATGTCCGGAAGATGTCCGAAAGATGTCCGGACAAATGTCCGCTGCCTCGAGAAGGGGTGACCGGGCCTCTCGCGCCGACTCTCGATCGGAGGCGGACCCGGTGGGCTTCACCTGCGCTGGTGAAGTCGCGACAGAGACCGATGGCTGCGCCCGGCCAACGAACCAATTCTGCCGCTGATGTTTGGAGGGAGCCCGCGTTGGCCCCAGGCTCTCGGCTCCCGTGGTGGCTGAGAGCCCCGTCTCAGGTCTCGGCCGACGTCAGGCGTTGGTGACGAAGCCCTCGCGCACCGCCAGGAGTGCGGCCTGGGTGCGATCGTCGACGGCGAGCTTCGACAGGATGATGCTGACGTAGCCTTTGACGGTTCCTTCGCTGAGGTGGAGGGCCGAGGCGATTTGCTTGTTGCTGCGGCCGTGGGCGATGAGCTCGAGGACGGTTTTCTCCCGCGGCGTCAGCTCGTCGAAGGGGGAGGGTTGCTGGACGCGCTGCATGAGGATGCGCTGCGCCTCCGGATGGAGTGCCGGTCGGCCGGCGGCGGCTCCCCGAATGGCGCTCACCAGGTCGCCCTTCGAAGCGTCCTTGAGCAGGTAGCCGAGGGCACCGGCCTCCACCGCCTGGCGCACCATGTGGTCTTCGATGAAGCTGCTCAGCACCAGGATGCGGGCGCGGGCTTGACGGTTGCCGAGCTCGGCGATCGCCTCGAGGCCGCCCATCTCGGGCATCACCAGATCCATCAAGACGACGTCCGGGTCGAGGCTCGCGACCTGCTCCAGGGCTTCCACTCCGCTACCCGCCTCGCCGACGACGGTGAGATCGTCGAACTCACCGAGCAGTGTCCGCAGCCCTTCGCGCACGATCTGATGGTCGTCGACGATCAAGATGGAGATGTTGTGGCTCATCGCGTCTCCTTGGCTTTTCTTGGCTCCTGCCGCGGGCCGAAGGGCGAGGTGCCCTCCGACTGGGGTACCGGCGGATCGTCCGCCGGCGATTCCTTGGGCAGGCGCGCGGCCACCCGGGTGCCGAGGCCGACGAAGCTCTCGAGGCGAAAGTCTCCTCCGAGGGCGCGAATCCGTTCGCGCATCGACAGCACGCCCATACCGGACTCGGAGGCGGGTCGCGCCAGGGCCTGCCGGGCGTCGAAGCCGAGTCCGTCGTCCTCGACCGCCAGCCGAACCTGGGAGTCGCTCGCTTGCAGGGTGAGGGTGACCTTTTTCGCTCGAGCGTGCTTCGAGATGTTGTTGAGGCACTCCTGGGTGACCCGGAAGAGGGTTTCCTCGAGGTCCGCCGACTGGCGGCTGTAGTCGGACCACTGGCGGGTCACCTCGAGACCATCGCGCTCGAGCTCCGCCAGCAGGTCGTCGATCACCGGCAGGAGTCCATCGCGCCGCACTCGGAAGATCGTCGGTCGAGGGAACTCGCCGCTGTTGAGGGGCATGGGTTCTTCGGCCGGTCGCAGCTCGCGCAGCAGGGCGCGCATCTCGCCGAGGGCGGAGCGGTTGAGCTCGAGCAGGCGCGCCAGTCGGCGCTCGCCCTCCTGCGGATCCCGCTGGTAGGCCTGCGGGACGGCCTGGGCGATGAGGGTGGCGCTGAACAGCATCTGAGTGACCGAGTCGTGGAGCTCCCGCGCCAGCCGCTGGCGCTCTTCGAGCACCGCCAGGCGCTGGGCCTGGGCGAACAGGGAGGCGTTCTTGATCGCCACCGCCAGGTGATCGGCGACGATCTCCAGGCTCGCCGCGTCTTCCGAGGTCAGCGTTCCGGAGGTCTCGACGTTGAGGACGCCGAGGACTTCGCCAGCGAGGAGGATCGGCACGGCGAGCTCCGCCTGAATCGCCTCGGAGCCGGGTGTCGGCACATAGCGCGAGTCGCGATGGACGTCCTGGACCAGCATCGTCCGGCGCTCGCGGACGGCGGCTCCCATGATGCCCTGGGCGACGGGAAGCCGGTAGACCTCCTGGATCAGGTTGCGGTAGCTGCCGCCGACGGCGCGCAGGACGAGGGTTTCGGGTTCTGCCGGGTCGATCACCGGGATGGCGACGTTGGCATAGCCGAGGAGTCGGTGGATCGCCTCGGCGGCGTTGTCTAGAAGATCGTCGAGGTCGAGGCCGGCAGCGATGATGCGGGCGACCTGGGCGAGCAGGTCGAGGCGCTCGGCGCGCTCCTTCTCGCGCTGGTAGCGCTCGGCGTTGACGATCGCCACCGCGGCGTGGCGGGCGAACAGACTGAGGATGTCGACGTCGCTGCGATCGAAGCGGCGTGGCGGCTGGGCGCCGATACCGAAGAATCCGATCAGGTCGCCATGCCAGAAGATCGGCACCCCCAGAACGGCGTTCTCGGCGAGCTCTGGCAGGACCGGCTCCGGGACGTCGCCGTAGCGCTCCAGAACGACTGGCTCACGGCGCAGCAGAACCTGGCCGGCGAGTCCCTGGCCGACGGCGACCTCGGAACCGAGCTCGCCTTCGGGCATGCGATAGACGGCGGCGATGCGCAGCACACCGCGATCGTGGTCATAGAGACCGATGCTGCCGTCGTGGGCGACCAGCAGCTCGCAGGCTTGGCGCACGATGCTGGTGAGGAGAGGGCGCAACTCGAGCTCGCTGCTGATCTCCTCGATCACCTGGCGCAGCGCTTCCTGTTGGCTGAGGAGGCGCTCGACCCCGAGGTTGCTGTCTTCTTGCAGGCCCATGACGTTCGCGCAGCAGTCTAGCGGTCGCCCTACCTCGGGGACCACCCACCTTAGTCAGGGACGGCAGCCTGGCGAAGGCTAGGAGGAATCAGCGCAGCAGCGCTTGCCGGCGGAGTAGAGCTCGCGGTTGCGTCGCCATTGCGCCACCAGCTCGCTGCCGGCCTTGTCACCGTAGGCCTCGAGCAGGCGGTCTTGCTCTTCGACGGCTTGCTCGAAGCGGCCGGTCTCGGCATAGGCCATGGCGAGGGTCTCGAGGCTCTGTGGCGTCGGTACCTGGCGTGCCACTTCGAGGGCCAGGGTGAGGGCACGGTCGCCGTCCCGCACCTCGAGATCGGGGCAGCCGGCGAGGTGTCGGGCCAGCACGTCCTTGAGATCGAGACTTTCGGGAGAGGCCTCGAGGCCGGCTTCGATACTCGCCAGGGCTTGGCGATGCTCGCCGGCGAAGATCAGCGCGGTCACCTGGCCGAGGCGGGCCGAGACGTCGTCCGGTGCCTGCTGCAGGATCAAGCCGTAGGTCGAGGCCGCTTCCGTGTAGGAGCCGGACTGGCCCATCAGGCCGGCGAGGCCGCGCAGGGCTTGCCGGTGGGTGGGGATCAGGCGGAGCGCTTCCTGGAAGCGGCTCGCCGACTCCGGGAGGTCGCCGAGGCGTTGGGCGATGAGGGCCAGGCCGACGTGGGCGTCGGCCTGCTGGCGCCGGCTGCCGCCGATCTCGATGACCCGCAGGAGGCGTCCGCGGGCCTCGTCTACGCGTCCCGCTTCGAGATCCTTTTGGGCCCCTTCGAGGAGCTCTCCGGCGCGTTTCGCTTCGGTCTGGGCGAGGGTCGGGGGAGTCGCGGCGAGGAGCACGATCATGGCGAGGAAAAGCAGGCGTCTCATGGCTGAGAGCTTACCAAGGATGGGTTCGCGGGCCGACCGACGGCCACTGCTGCTAGCATCTGGCAGGAAGCGAGATCTTGCCCGCGAGGAGAATGACGACCGCCATGAAAACCCGATCCGCTCTGCTCATCCTGACCCTCCTGCTCGCCGCCGGCTTCTATGCCTCCGCCCAGGATCCGGCCGCGAGTGACGATTCCGCCGGCTCGCAAGTCTTCTTCGAGTCCCTCGACGTCAACCTGGTGAATGTCGAGGTCTACGTCACCGACCGGCAGGGCAACCCGGTGCGCGGCTTGACCAAGGACGACTTCGAGGTCTACGAAGACGGCCGGCGTCAATTGGTGAGCAACTTCACTGCCGTCAGCAGCGAAGGCAAGCGACCGCGGGCCCTGGGGGTTCCCAACCTGCCGGTGCCCGAGGGCGAGGTTCCGGAGTCGATCGCGGTGGAGCAGCCGCAGGTCTCGGAGGACCAGCGCCTTCACCTCATCGTCTACTTGGACAATCTCTACCTCAAGCCCTTTGGCCGCAACAAGGTGTCGCGCGAGGTGCAATCTTTCCTCGATTCCTATGTCGGTCCCGAAGATCGGGTTCTGGTGGCGACCTTCGAGCGTTCGCTGAACATCCGTCAGCCCTTCACGGCGGACCGCGCCGCCATCGCCAAGGCCCTGCGCGAGACCGAGAAGCTCACCGCCTTCGCGGTCCAGAACGAGCAAGAGCGTCGGCAGGTGATTCAGCGCATCGAGGCGAGCGATAGCCTGCAGACGGCGGAAGTGGCGGTGGAGAGCTACGCCGGCTCCGCATTCCAGGACGTTCGCACCAGCATTCGTGGCCTCAAAGAGCTGATCAGCTCCCTCGGTGGGCTGCCCGGTCGCAAGGCGATTCTCCACGTCAGCGAAGGCATGCCGATGACCGCCGCGGAGGACCTCTTTCGCCTGCTCGACATCGAGTTCGGCCAGGTCGAGGGGGTCGGAGGCCAGCTCCGTGCCCAGCGCTACAACGCCCGACCCCAGTATCGCGAGCTGATCTCCCACGCCAATGCCAATCGGGTGACCTTCTACACCCTCGACGCGGCGGGCCTGAAGTCACGCTCCTCGGTGTCGGCGGTGAATCGCGGCGCCGCGCGAGGCGGCTCCCAGATCGAGCTCGACTTCATCGAGCAATCGAACATGAGCGAGCCCCTGCAGATGATCGCCCGCGACACCGGTGGCCGCTCGGTGTTCAACACCAACAACTTCAAGCTCGCCTTCGACCAGATGGCGACGGACTTCGACGACTACTACTCCCTCGGCTACCTGCCGGCCCACAACGGGGACGGGCGGTACCACTCGATCGAGGTCAAGCTCAAGAACAAGGTCAGGGGTTACGAGCTGCGCCACCGCGCCGGCTATCGCGACAAGACCCTCGAAACGCGCCTCAACGAGGGCGTGCTGGCGTCCCTCCATCACGGGGTTGGGGTCAACCCGCACGGGCTGCGGGTGAAGACGGCGAAGCCGAAGGCCCGGCGCGATCGCTTCTACCAGGTGCCCGTCGAAGTCGAGATCCCGATCGGTTCCATCGCCATGGTGCCGCAGGGCGACGCCTACCATGGTCGGCTGGTGGTGGTGGTGGCGGCGATCAACCGCGATGGCGGCACGTCCGTGCCGGAGCAGAAGCCGATTCCGCTGGTGATTCCCGCCGCCGAGTTCGAGCGCGCCCAGCAGCAGCACATCACTTACGAGGCGGAGCTGCTGATGCGGGCCGGGTCGCAGGAAGTCGCGGTTGGCTTACGCGATGAGTTCTCCGGCAAGACGTCCTTCATTCGTCGGGTGGTTCAGGTCGGCTGACGGGGCGCGGGAACCTTTCTCCCGTTGCGGGGTTGTAAGGGTCGAAAGCGGGGCGGGAGCTCCTGTCGATCTCACAACACAGGTGGAGAAACTCAACATGATGAAGAAGTCTCTGGTCCTCGGTCTGTCTGCCCTTTTGATCGCCGTTGGAGTCTCGCTGGTGGCGTCCGCCGGCGACGACGCCCAGCGCGTAGAAATCCGTAAATTCATGAGCCCCTGCGAGGGCGACGACTGCCCCTCTTCGGACGACGTTCGGGCCCTCTTCATCGGTGAGGACGGCCATCACGTCGGTCTCGGAGGCGGCCCGCTGAGCTGGGTCCACGGTGGCGGCTTCCTGGGGGTGGCTCTGACCGAGCTGTCGCCCGAGCTGCGCGAGCACTTCGGCGTTTCCGGCGACTTCGGCGTCATCGTCTCGCAGGTGATGGCCGACAGCCCGGCGGAGACGGCCGGCATCGAGGTCGGCGACATCATCACCGGTATCGATGGCGAGGGTGTCGCGAGCGCCTTTGGCCTGTCGAAGAAGGTGCGGGGGCTCGAAGAAGGCGAGGCAGCGGCCATCGAGCTGTGGCGGGATGGCCGTCAGGAGGTTCTTTCGGTGGCGGTCGAAGAGCGCAAGGGAAGCGGCCTGTCGAGCTTTGCTTTCCGCTGCGAAGACGGCGAATGCGAGGGCTTCGACTCCGGCGACGCCAACATCTTCGTGCTCGGCAGTGGCGATGGCGACCGTCATCACATCGTGCGGGAGAACCGCAAGGTGGTGGTTCTCGATTGCGACGAGGGCGATTGCCCCGAGATCGCGACCTCGGGTGGAAATTTCGACTTCGATTTCGACTTCGACTGCGGTGACGAGGCCTGCCAGATCGAGGTCAACTGTGACGGTGGCGACTGCTCCTGCACCCTCAATGGCGACGACGCGGACTGCAGCGCCCTCAGCCTCGACCTCGGCGACTGAGGGAGGCTCGGCGGTCAGAAGAGCTCGCAACCTGCGGTCGCGAGCCGTTTGGAAAGGGGACCCGTGGCGGTCCCCTTTTTTCGTGGCCGTTACTGCGAGCGGGGCACGAAGACCGAGCTGTCGGAGTGAATGTGGTCCCAGCGGAACTCGCTGTTGGGGCGAACCAGATTCCAGTTGGTGCGCAGCGTCGGGCGCCCGTCGTCGGCGAAGCAGTAGCCGGTCCAGGCGGTGAGGCTGCCGTAGTCGCCCCAGTGGACCGTGAAGGTGACGACTCGGGCGTGATGTCCCTCCGCCTCCGGTTCGCGGTCGTTGCTCCAGCCGATCATCGGGAAAGTTCGACCATCGGTCGAGGTCGATGAGATATACCGCCCCTCGATGCGTCCGCTGGTGCTGTCGATGGAGTCGATGGCGAGCACCGAGTCGAGCTCGTTGACCCACTCGCCGGCGAGGCGCTCGCAGTCGGTGTCGGAAGGTCCCGCCGCTGACGCTGCGGAAGCCGTCGCAGAAGCTGGAGCGGCCTGTCCACTGACGCAGCCCACGGTGAGGAGGAGACAGAGCGGGAAAAGGATCGTCAGGCGGCGGACGGGCGGCTTGCGGTGGTGGCTCATCGTGTCGGATCTCCCATCGGTCGCCGTGGACTCTATCTCCTCCCGGCTCCCGGTGGCGAGGCCTTTTGCCGTCACTACCGCTATGATGGAGCCTCGCCAAGACAAGGAGGCTCGCGGATGAAGATCGCCGGAGAGTACACGTTCGACGCCGACCGCGCAGCGGTCTGGGAAGCGCTGCAGGATCCTGTCGTGCTGGCCTCGGTGCTGCCGGGCTGCGACAAGCTGGAACAGACCGGCGAAGGGGCCTATCAAGGCATCCTCAACCTCAAGGTCGGGCCGGTGCAGGGCAAGTTCCAGGGCAAGGTCGCCCTCGTCGACATCGATCCCCCCAACGGCTACACCATGCAGGTCGATGGCCGGGGAGCTCCCGGGTTCGTCAAGGCCACCGGCGCCGTTCGGCTGGAGGATCGCGACGGCAAGACCCATCTCCGCTATGAAGGCGAAGCGCAGGTCGGAGGGCGGGTGGCGAGCGTCGGCCAGCGCTTGGTGGAGAGCTCCGCGAAGTCCATCGTGCGCCAGAGCCTGGAAGGGCTCGGAGCTTCCCTTGGAGTCCGGGAGGGAGGGCAGGATGGGGCGTCCGAGGCGGCGCCCCCTGCGGAGGCTCCGACGCAGGCCGAGTTCGCGGCGCGGGTGGCGAAGGACGTCGCCAAGGACGTGATTCCGAAGCCGGTCTGGCTGATCGGCGTCGTTCTGCTGGTGCTGGCGCTTCTCTACTGGGTCGTTTTCTAGTCCGAATCTCTTGCTGAGAGCCCGGCCAGACTGGCGCCAGCGCTGTGGCAGCGGGCTGGGGCTGCTCGAGGGTCCTTCCCGAGCGGCCCGACCGCGTTATCGGCTGGGTTGAGCCGCGGATTGGTGCGGGAAGTCGGCGGCGTTGTCCTCGGGCTGCTCCGGGCAGTCGAGGGCGCACTGATCCAGGGAGCCGACGCAGGTCTTGCCGCCGTCAGGGAAAGAGCAGGCCTGGAAGTTCGCCGAGGTGCCGCTCTCGAGGGTCTCGAAGAATTTTCGCGTGCCGTAGTTGCAGCGCAGAGCGAAGGAGCCGTCGGAAACCACGATGCTGGCCTGCAGCAGGGCGAAGGACGGAATCCAGCCGGCCCCGAAGCCGCCGAACTCGACGCCATCGGACTTGGCCGTGAAGTAGGAGTTGACGGAGTGCGGGATGGCGTGGACGACCACCGTGTCGGCGGCCGGACACTGAATCGTGACGTGGGCTGCCAGCGGCAGGGCGCTGACCAGGGCGGCGGCGGCAAAGAGAGCGCACTTACGAAGCATCGTTACCTCCTCAGGTTCGAATTAACGAAGGGGCTTCGCTCGTAGGTGCCGCCGGAGGAGGAAACGTTTCGGACGCGCCGCCGGCCTTCAGCGAGCGGCCCCGGCCCAAGGGACGACCGGAAATCGGGTTGACAGGAGCAGCCGCCTGCTAACCAGCAGGCGGCTCCCGAGCCCACCGGGCGAGGCGGCGGCGTAGGCCGCCGAGGATGGGGGTGAGGGCGCGCGACATGCGCGAAGCCGGGCCGCGCGCCCGAGGGGGGCGCCTTTAGCCATTGCTGTCCCACAAAGTTTTCAGAGAGCGTTGATCGGGAGTTGGAGCTGTTCCTCTGGGGGTTGTTTGGGCGGTGGTCTGAGGAGCTGTAGGAGGTTTCTTCGGTCGAAGAGGTTGAGCTGGAGGAGCCTGAGGATCTTCTGGAGAGAGCCTTCGACCTTGGCTCTGAGTTTGAGTTGCTGGAGGAGGAGGTAGACGATGAGGGCGACCCAGATCTGAGAGAGCACGGCGTTGGGACTGGTGCCGAGGAAGTTCAAGACCCGAAGGTTCTGCTTGATCCACTTGAAGAAGATCTCGATCTTCCAGCGCTCCTTGTAGATCTGAGTGATGGTGAGGGCTGGCAGATCCTCGGCGTTGGTGAGGAAGACGTAGTGCTTGCCGGACTCGGGATCGCGATAACCGATGCGTCGCAGAACCAAGCCGCTCTTGCCTTGCATGCGGATGAGCTGGTCACTCGTCAAGCCAGTGTCGGGCTCGACCGGGCGACGCTCCAAGACGGTGTAGCGCAGATCGCGACGGTGCCGGGTCACGAAGCGGATCTCTCGGCTTATCAAGCGTTTGAACAGCTTGAAGTCGACGTATCCGCGGTCGAAAACCACCACGCTTCCGGCCGGAAGGTCCAAGGTTCTCGCCCAATCCCCGTCGTAGCTCTGGCCGTCCGTCAGCTCCACGAATCGCGGTAAGTAGCCATCGTGATCCAAGCCGATATGCAGCTTGGCGGCCCCTTTGGCGGTGTTGAATTTGGCCCACGGAAACATCGAGGCCGTCAGCTTCAAGAAGGTCGCATCCAGCGAGAACAGCTTGCCCTGAAACTTGAATTGGTGGCGAGGAGCGTGCGGAGAGGTTCGGGCCAGGAGCTTCTCGTAGATCTCCTGGTACAAACTGGCCGGCTGATCCCGATTAACCCGAGCCAGCGAAGAACGACTCACCGGTCGAGCCCCGACGTGGTAGAGCTTGTGGCTCTGAGCCCGGAGATTCGAGACCAAGTCCCGAAGGCTGGCTCGCCGGGTCAACTGCGCAGTCGCCAGAGCCACCAGCTGATCCCAGCGACGAATCGACCGCAAACGACGACCTCGGTGGTGGCGACGAGCCGCCGATTCGAATTCATGTCGAGGAATCAGCTTGAGCAGCTGGCTGAGAACGGTAGAATTGTGAGCCAAGGCCTGGTTTCCTTCGTTGTTTCAATGGTTTGGGTCGCACCTTCATTGTAACAACGGACTCAGAAACCAGGCCTTCTTGCCTCTACCCTCCCAGTTTGTGGGACAGCAGTGGCCTCTAGCCCCCCTGAAACGAACCGCAGGGGCAGAAGAAGCCGCGAATGCGGCTGCTTCTGCATCCTGCTAGCGGAAGCGCACCCGGAAGAGGACCGAGTACAGCAGCGGTACCACGAACAGCGTCAGCACGGTGGCGAAGGCGAGACCGAAGATGATGGTTACCGCCATCGGTTGGAACATCGCCGTGCCGCCCCACCACAGCGGCATCAGGCCGAGGACGGTGGTGGCGGTGGTGAGGAGGATCGGCCGCAGGCGCTGCTGACAGGCGTCGACCACGGCCTGGGCCGGTTCTTTGCCGAGCTCCTCGCGTTCGATCTTGATGCGATCGAGCAGCACGATGGCATTGTTGATGATGATGCCCGACAGGGAGATCAGGCCCAGCAGGGTGAAGAAGCCGAAGGACGAGCGCGCCACCAGCAAGCCGAAGGTGACCCCGATCAATCCCAGGGGAATGGTCGCCAGGATGATGACCGGGCGCCGGAAGGAGTTGAACTGGCCGACCAGCAGCAGCAGGATGGCCATGCCGGCGAGGGGCAGCTTGGCGCCGATCGAAGCGTTGGCCTCGTCGGAGCTCTCCGACTCGCCGCCCTCCTCGTAGCGATAGCCGGAGGGCCATTCGTCGCTGGCCTGGGCCAGCCAGGGGGAGAGCTCGGCGTTGACCTCGGCGGCGGTGATGCCGGGATCGAGGGTCACTTGCAGGGTCATGGTGCGCTCGCGGTCTCGCCGCTCGACGACCCCGGGCTCGAAGGCCAGGCGGACGTCGGCCACCTGCTTGAGGGGCACGGTGCTGCCGGTGGCCTGGGAGTAGACCGAGAGGGCGTCGATCTTGCCGAGGTCCTGGCGATCGGCGGCGACCGAGCGCAGAGTGACCGGAATCAGCTTGTCGCCCTCGCGATACTCGGTCATCTCGATGCCCGCCAAGCTGGCGTTCAGCGAGTAGGCGACGTCGTCGCTGGTGACGCCGGCAAGGCGGGCGCGCTCCTGGTCGACCTCGACCACCAGCTTCTTGGTTTTGACGCCCCAGGTGTTCTTGACCGAAGCGACGGTGGGAATCTCGTACAGGCGGGCGGTGATCTGGTCGGCTAGCCGATAGAGCGGCGCCAGCTCCGAACCGCTGATCCGGATCTGGATCGGATAGCCCACCGGCGGCCCGTTCTCGAGGCGCGCAATCTGCGTCTGGAGGTCCGGGTGCTGCTCTCGGATATAGCTCTCGAGGCTCGAGATGATCTCGTCGACGTACCGTCCCTCGGAGGTCTTGCCGATCAGGAAGGTGTTGGCAGGATTGGCGTTGGGCGGATCGAGGACGAGGGTGAAGCGCGGTCCCCCTTCGCCGATGAAGGTCAGCCAGTGGGTCAGCTTGGTGACGCCGTCGGCGCTTTGGTGGAAGGTGCGATCGAGGTAGTCGTCGATGTCCGCCATCACCTCCTGGGTGGTTTCGATCGACGTGCCGAGGGGCATCTCGAGCTTGCCCGAGAACACCGGGTCCTCGGATGGGGCGATGAAGATCTGCGGCACCCAGCCGAGGCCGAAGATCGCCAGCACGAAGGCGGCCAGGACGACCAGGCCGCTGAGCGCCTTGAAGCGCAGGGCGCGCACCAGCAGGCCGCGGTAGAGGCGGTACCAGCGGCCGCTGAAGACCTCCTCATCGTCGCTCTTCACGGCACCCTTCTTGAGCTTCAGGGCGACGGTGGTGAGGAGCGGAATGAAGGTCATCGCCAGCAGCCACGAAGCCAGCAGAGTGATGGTGACGACGTAGAAGATGTCGGCCGTGTACTCGCCGACGGCGGATTCCGCCAAGGCGATGGGCATGAAGGCGGCGGCGGTGGTCAGGGAGGAGATCAGCAGCGGCGTGATCAGCTCCTTGCCGGACTCGACAGCGGCCGGGATGGCGGCCATGCCGCGCTCCCGTTTTACCAGCACCGACTCGACCATGACGATGGCGTTGTCGACCAATAGGCCGAGGGCGATGATCAGCGCCGCCAGCGAGATCTGATTGATGGTGATGCCGACGGCCTGCATGACGTAGAAGGTGATGATCATGGCGCTGGGAATCAGCGTCGCCACCACCATGCCGGTGCGCAGGCCGAGGGTGAAGATCATCACCAGGATGACGATGCCGATGGCCTGCAGCAGGCTGGAGACGAAATCGTCGATATTGGCCTCGACCAGCTCGGCCTGGAACCAAACCTTTTCGAGCTCGATGCCCCAGGGATAGCGCGCCTGTATCTGGGGAATTTCGCGATCGAGAATGGCGCCGAGCTTGAGGATGTCGCCGCCCTCGCGCATCGAGACGGCGATGGCGATCGCCGGCGTACCGTTGATGCGGGCGACGCTCGACGGCGGATCGATGGTGTCGCGGTAGACGTGGGCGATGTCCTCGAGATAGACGACGCTGCCGGAGGGCAGCTGGAGCACCGTGCGGCGCAGATCCTCGACCGACTCGAAGTTACCGGTGGGCTCGAGCACAATGCGCTCGCGGCCGCTCAGGACGTTGCCGCCGGAGGACAGGATGTTGGCGCTCGCCAGAGCTCCCGAGAGCTGCTGCGGCGACAGGCCGAGCTCGCGCAGGCGGGCGTTGTTGTACTCGACGTAGACGACCTCCTGCTGGGTGCCGTGTAGCGAGACCTTGGCGACCTCGGGGATCTTGAGCAGGCTGTCGCGGATCTCGTCTGCGATGTCCTCGAGCTCGGCGTACTCGTAACCATCGCCGGTGAGGGTGTAGACGCTACCGAAGACGTCACCGAACTCGTCGTTGACGAAGGGACCCTCGATGCCTTGCGGCAGGTCGCCTTCGACATCCTGCACCTTGCGCCGCAGATCGTCGAAGATCGGGCGCATGTTCTTGTAGCTCTCGAGGAAGTTGACGAAGACGATGGAGATGCCGGTGCGCGACTCCGAGGTGATGAAGTCGACCTCCGGCATCTCCTGGGCCTTCTTCTCGATCTTGTCCGTCACCAACTGCTCGACGCGCTCGGGGCTGGCACCCGGGAACTGGGTGGTGATCACCGCCGTGCGCACGATGAAGCCGGGATCCTGCGCCTTCGGCAGGGCGACATAGGCGAGCATGCCGGCGAAGAGCAGCAGGCCGACCACCGTCAAGGTGACCCGGTTGCGGCGAATGGCGACTTCGGTCAGGGACACGCCGTCAGCCCTCCTCGAGGAGGACTTCGAGTCCATCCCGGATCACCGACACGCCGGCGGTGATCACCCGTTCTCCGGGAGCCAGGCCGGCGGTGATCTCGGCGCCGTCGGCAGTCAGCTCGCCGACGCTCACCGAGCGGCGGCGGACGACCCCGCTGCCGGAGCCCTCACCCTCGGCGAGGAAGACGTAGGTTTCGCCATCGCTCTCGATCAGCGCCGAGAGGGGGATCAGGAAGCGCTCACCGCGGGTGCTGTTGGCGAGCTCGAAGCGCACCTCGGCGGCGAGGCCGGCGCGCAGCTCCGGGTGCTCCCCTTCGAGGGTGACGGTGGCCGGAAAGGTGGCGCCCTGACGGGCGGCGACGCCGACCTCGGTGAGGCGTCCCGAGTAGGCCTGCCCCGGCTGGGCGTCGAACTGCACTTCAGCGGCCATTCCCGGTGTGAGCGAAGCGATCAGGCTTTCCGGTACCGACAGGTCGACCTCCAGACCCTCGCCGCAGTTGACTGTGGCGACGGTGCCGCCGGTGCTGACGTTCTCGTTGATTTCGACGTCGATGGAGGCGACGGAGCAGTCCGTCGAGGCGGTGAGACGGGTGTAGGAGACGTTGAGGCTGGCGAGCTCGAGCTCTTTCTCGGCGGCGCGCACCTGGGCCCGGGCCGACTCGGCGTTGGCGCGGGCGCCATCGAGATCGGTGCGCGAGGCGTTGTTGTCGGCGTAGAGGTCCTTGGTGCGCTCATAGGTCGCCGAAGCGTTGCGCTCGGCGGCCTTGGCCTGGGCCAAGCTGGCCTGGGCCTGCTCCGCCTGGAGCTCGAACGGGAAAGGGTCGAGGCGCGCCACCAGCTCGCCGCGGCCCAGCTCTTGACCGACCTCGACCGGCAAGGCCACCAGGGTGCCGCCGACCTTGAAGCTCAGGCGCGAGGTCTGACGGGCTCGGGAGGTGCCGGAGAAGGTGCGGGTGCGACTGCCGTCGCTGGCTTCGACGGTCACCGTGCGTACGCTGCGCGGAGCTTCCTCGGTCACCATTTCCTCGGCGGCGCAGGCGCCCAGGAGAAGAAGCGTCGGGGCGAGCAGGCGGCGGAGGTGGGTCATGGCGATTCCTCTCCTTGGGTCAGGCTGCGTTTGATGTCTTCGAGGGTTTGGCGGCGTTCTTCCGGATCGAGGAAGAAATCGAACTGACCAACGGCTCGCTGCACGTTCATCAGGTCGATGAGGAACTCGTAGACCGTGCTGGCGGCGCCGAGCTCGGCGCGCAAGGAGGCATTCTGGGCATCGAGCAGATCAAGAATGCCGGTGGCCCCTTCGCGATAGGAGGCGGTGACCAGCTCGAGGTTGCGTCGTGAGGCCTCGGCAGCCTGCTCGGCGAGGGGAATGTTGTTGTAGGAGGCGTTGGCGAGGTGCAGATTGGAGCGAATGCCGAGCTCGATCTGCTCGCGCAGCGAGGCCAGGCGGTGCTCGACGGCCTCGATCTCGAGGCGCCGCTGAAGCTGACGGCTCTTGCGGGCGCCACCGGTGTAGAGGGGCAGCGTGGCGGAGACCGCCACCGACCAGTCCTCCTCGCCCTCGAGGCCCGGTGGCCCGGAGCGGCTCTCGCTGACCACGTCGCTGGCCTGCCCCTGGAGGGAGACTTCCGGCGAGTAGTAGGAGCGCCGCTCGGAGGTGAGCTGCCGTTCGAGGACCGCCAGGCTGCTCTCCAAGGCACGGATCTCCGGCGCTCGCTCGAGGCCGTCCTGAACCAGTTGCTCGGCGAAGGCCTGGAAGGAGCCGGGGTTGTCGATCAGCTCGCCGATCTCGTTCTCCGGGTCGAGAAGCTCCGGGTCGTCGAGGGTCGATGGGGTGATCGGGCGCCGTTCCGTGAGCGGGCGATTGAGCACGCCGTTGAGGCTTTCGTAGGCCCGGTCGCGGTCGGTGACGGCGTCGATGGCGGTCTGCCGCGCCCCCGCCAGCTCGCTCTCCCAGCGATAGACGTCGGAGGGGTTGGAAGCGCCGATGCGGACCCGGTCCCGCGCCAGGTCGAGGTTGGCGCGGGTGACCTCGAGGTTGTTGCGTTGCACCTGCCACTGGGTTTCGGCGAGCTGTACATTGAGGAACGCCAGGGTGGCTTGCTGGATGGTGTCGAGGCGGAAGGCCTCGAGGTCGTCGCGGGCGCCGTCGAAGGCGAGCTGTTGAATCTCGACGCCGGCGCGGGCCGATTCCGACCACAGGAGCTGCTGCAAGGACAGGGCGGCCGTCAAGCTGCGTTCGGCGACCGCACCGGACTCGACCGCCGAGCTGCCGGAGCGCAGTTGATTGCCCTGCAGGCTGGAAGAGACCTGGGGACGCCAGTTGGCCCGCGCCTGGGTGATGTTCTCCTCCTGGGCGCTGGTGTCGTAGCTCTGGGCGAGATAGGCGAGATTGTTGCGCACCGCCTCGCGGGCGACCTCGGCGAGGGTCCAGGGGGCGCCGTCGGTGGGTGGCTCGGCGTTGACCAGCTCGGCCTCGATCAAGACCGAGTAGGTCGGCCAGATTCCGAGGGCCCGGGCCGTGGCCATGTTGAGGAACAAGCGGCGCTTTTCGAGAAAGTCGACCGGCAGGCGCGACACGTCCTCGCCGAGGAGAGCCCCCTGCAACTGCAACGCTGTCTTGCGGCCGATGCGCTGCCAGTTGGAGCGTCGCGTATCGGCCACCAGCATGCCGCGCTCGACCATGTCGTCGCCATCGAAGCTGAAGCTCGGTAGCCCGCGCTCGATCAATCCCTCGACCAGGCGCTCGAGGGCGGCATCGCTGAGGCGATCGGCGCCGCCGATCATCACGGCGTCGACCTGCGGCGGAATCATCCCGACGAGGTCGCCTTCCGGGTCCGAGAAAGGCAGCAGGACGATCTCGACGCCGGCCCCCTTGGCGATCCGGGTCGCCTGCTCGGCGACATCCGCCACCGCACCGAGAACGACGGCGTCGACCAGCACTCCGAGGGTGTCGAAGTCGGTGACCCGACGGAAGGACTCGAGGTCGACGGAGAAGTCGGTGGTGCCGGTCAGATAGGCGAGATTGGCCTTGCCCGAGCCCACCCCCTGGCGCGGCAGGCCGAGCAGGCTGGCATCGAAGACGATCGGCAGCAGGGTGGGCTTGGTGAACCGCTCGCGCTTGCCGAGGATCTGATTGGCCAGCACGCCGGTCACGACGACGGCGTCCACGCGCGGGTCGGCGTAGGCCTCTTCGAGGGCCCGATTGATTCCGTCGGCGGTCCAATCGCCTTCCCAGACGAGGTACTCGACCTCGAACTCGTCGGCGAGCAGAGCGTCGATCTCCTGGCGCAGGTTCTTCGAGGCGACGTCTTCCTGAGGTTGGGGCCCGTCGCCGATCAGAGCGACGCCGATGGGTTCGGCGACGGCGGGCAGAGCGAGCAGGAGGGGCAGCAGCCAGTAGGCGATGATTCTAGGCACGCAGTGCTCCTTGGAGTCGGAACTGGATTGCGGCGAGTCTAGCGCTGTGCGCCGGGAGAGGGAACCCGTAGCGCCCGCCTTACGCGGCGTGACCTGTGGCGGTGCCGCGCCCGACCCGGCGTGAACGGGCCGCCTTGGATAGGAAGCAGAAGCACGGCCGCCGCCTTGGCCCGGGGCGTTGCGCCCGAGGAGGGCAGGGCGGCGGCGGGCGCTAGACGGTCGAGCCGACGGCTATCGGGGCGAGCCAGTGGTCGTGCTGCGGGCTGCTGCCGTCGAAGATGCCGCGGAAGCGCTGCTGCAGGTCACGGGTCAGCGGGCCCGGCCGGCCATCGCCAAGGGCGAGGCCATCGACTCGCCCGACGGGCACGATCTCGGCGGCGGTGCCGGTGAGGAACATCTCGTCGGCGGCGTACACCCGCTCACGGGTGAGCTGATCCTCGCGCACCGCCACTCCGAGGTCGGCGGCGAGGGCGATGACGGTGTCGCGGGTGATGCCCTCGAGCACCGAAGCGGCGAGGGGCGGGGTCACCAGGGCGCCGTTCTCGACCACGAAGATGTTCTCGCCGGCGCCTTCGCTGACGAAGCCGGCGGTGCTGAGGGCGAGACCCTCGGTGTAGCCGTGACGGCGCGCCTCCTGAGAGATCAGGCGGGAGCTCAGGTAGTGGCCGCCGGCCTTGGCCATCAGCGGAGTGCTGTGGGACGGCGGGCGCACCCAGGACGAAAAACCGACCTCGATGCCCTGCTCGTGGGAGTCGGCTCCCAGGTAGGCCCCCCACTCGAAGGCGGCGATCGACACCTCGACGTCGCAACCCTGACCGGTGAGGCCGAGACCGCCGGCGCCGAGGTAGGCGATCGGTCGCAGGTAGGCCTCCTCGAGATGATTTGCGGCGACCACCTGGCGGCAGGCCTCCTCGATCTGCGCCACCGAGTAGGGCATCTCGAAACGATAGATGCGGGCCGACGCGAAGAGCCGGTGGATGTGATCCTCGAGGCGAAAGATCGAGGGTCCGAGATGACTGCGGTAGGCGCGAATCCCCTCGAAGACGGAGGTTCCGTAGTGCAGGCCATGGGTCATGACGTGCACCGTGGCCTGCTCCCACGGCACCAGCTCACCGTTGTGCCAGATCCAATCTGCTCGCTTGCTCATCGCTGCTCTTTCACCCACGCGCTGCGAAGTTGGTGGAATAACCAAGGCCGGGTATCAGGATAACCGATTCCCGGTCCCCTGGAGTCAGGCTTCGGGAGAGAACTCGTCACACCACCATCAGGGGCACCCGGCTTTGCCACCAGGCTTCCTCGAAGCGGCCCGTCACCTCCGCCGCGAGCTCGGTGCTGGAGAGGATCACGGAGTCCTCCTCGGCGATGTCCGGAGTGCGCAGACCCTCCGCCAGAACCTCGTCGACGGCGCTTTCCAGGCGCACGGCGAGCTCTTCGAGACCGAGACTGTGGCGCGCCAGCAGTGCGACGCTGAGGAGCGCACCGATGGGATTCGCCAGCCCGGCTCCAGCGATGTCCGGCGCCGAGCCGTGGACCGGCTCGTAGAGACCGAAGGTCGACGCCCCCAGGGAGGCCGATGGCAATAGGCCGAGGGAACCGGCGATGGCGGCGGCTTCGTCGCTCAGGATGTCTCCGAACAGATTGCCCGTCAGCACGACGTCGAGGTCGGCCGGCCGGTGCAGCAGGTCCATCGCCAGGCGATCGACATAGCAGTGCTCGAGCTGGACCGCCGGATAGGCGCTGCCGACGGCGGTCACCGCGCGGCGCCACTGGCGCATCGAGGCCAGCACGTTGGCCTTGTCGACGGAAGTGACGCGCTGGCGCCGACCGCCGGCGAGCTCGAAGGCGACCTTGGCGATGCGGTGAATCTCGCGATCGCTGTAGGACAGGGTGTCGAAGGCGTCACCGTCGGCGCTCTGCTCGGCCCGTCGGCCGTAGTAGAGGCCGCCATTGAGCTCGCGCACGAAGAGCAGGTCGACACCGTCCAGGCGCTCGGCCTTGAGCGGGGCGAGGGAGGTCAGGGCCTCGAACCGCGGCACCGGCCGCAGGTTGGCGAAAAGCTCGAAGTGGCGGCGCAGGGTGAGCAGAGCCTGTTCCGGAGTCAGACCCTCGGTCGCCGTCGGAGCCGACGGGCTGCCGACCGCCCCCAGAAAGATGGCGTCGGACGACTCGCAGGCCGCGAGGGTGGCCGGCGGCAAGGCGGTGCCGTGGCTCCGCAGGGCGGCGGCGCCGATCTCTGCGACATCGAGCTCGAGGCCGAGGCCGCTGACCCGCGACAGGCTCTCGAGGGCGCGCTGGGCCGCCGCCGTGACCTCCGGACCGATGCCGTCTCCGGGGAGCAGGGTGATGCGGGCGCCGGCGCTCATGGCCGCCTTCCGAAGCCCTCGAGGGCGTGGGTGTCGACCGGCGACGGGTGAATCCGTTCCCAGCGCTCGTACTCCTTGCGGCGGGCCAGCAGGTAGTCGAGGGAGTCGATGCCGAGGAGCAGCCGGTGGCGCGCCAGCGGGGAGATCTCGAAGCTCGTTACGCTGTCGCCATAGCGCACATGCTGTTGCCGCAGATCGACCTCGATCTGCTCCTCCGGATGCTGCTGAACGGTGCGCACCGCCCGGTCGTGGAAGGGGACCTCGATCTCGACCGCCAGCAGACCGTTCTCGAGGGCGTTGTGGCGGAAGATGTCGGCCAGTCGCGGCGCCAGCACGACGCGGATGCCGTAGGCCATCAGGGCCCAGACGGCGTGCTCCCGAGAGCTGCCGCTGCCGAAATTCTCACCCGCCAGCAGAATGCTGCCGCCGCCGTGGGGCGGATGATCGAAGGGGCTGTCGGGACGCGCCGAGCCATCCTCTCGGAAGCGCCAATCGGCGAGCAGGGCGCGGTCCAGGCCCGCCTTCTCGGTGGTCTTGAGAAACCGCGCCGGCACCAGCTGGTCGGTGTCGACGTTGGGTTGCGGCAGCGGAATGGCGCGGTCGCGGTGGACTTCCAGTCTACGCATGGAGAACCTCCCGGGGGTCGCAGAGGACGCCGCGCAGGGCGGCGGCTGCAGCGGTCAACGGGCTCGCCAGCACGGTGCGGCTGGCGGGGCCCTGGCGACCTTCGAAATTGCGGTTGCTGGTGCTGACGGCGAGCTCGCCGGGGGCCACCCGGTCGCCGTTCATGGCCAGGCACATGGAGCATCCCGGCCGGCGCCATTCGGCACCGGCGCGGCGAAAGACGTCGTCGAGACCTTCTTCCTCGGCGGCGCGCTGGACCTGCTGCGAGCCGGGCACCACCAGCATGCGGACCCCCGGAGCCAAGCGCCGGCCGCGGAGCAGTGCCGCGGCGGCCCGCAGGTCGGGCAGGCGACCGTTGGTGCAGCTGCCCAGGAAGACGGTGTCGATGGGCTGACCGGCGACCGGCTGGCCGGCTTCGAAGCCCATGTAGCGCAGCGCCCGGTCGAAGGCCGGCCGCTCCGCCGGAGCGACGCTGTCAGCCGCCGGGATCTGGCCATCGATGGCAACGGCGGTTCCGGGATGGGTGCCAAAGGTCACCATCGGGGCGACGCTGCCGGCGTCGAGCTCGAGGCGTCGGTCGAAGCGCGCCCCGGGATCGCTGCGCAGCTCGCACCAGCGGGCGACGGCTTCTCGCCAGCGGCCGTCACGGGGTGTGCCGGGACGGCCCGCGAGGTAGTCGAAGGTGGTCTCGTCGGGGGCGATCAGGCCCGCTCGGGCGCCGCCCTCGATCGACATGTTGCACACCGTCATGCGGCCCTCCATGGAGAGATGGCGGATCGCCCGGCCGCGGTACTCGAAGACGTGGCCGGTGCCGCCGGCGAAGCCGATCCTGGCGAGCACGGCGAGGATCAGATCCTTCGCCGTCACGCCATCCGCGAGCCGGCCCTCGAGGCGGAGCTCGAAGGCCTTGGGGCGGTGCATCAGCAGGGTCTGGGTCGCCAGCACCTGGGCCACCTGGCTGGTCCCGATGCCGAAGGCCAAGGCGCCGAAAGCGCCATGGGTCGAGGTGTGGCTGTCGCCGCAGACCACTGTCATGCCCGGTTGGGTCAGGCCGAGCTCCGGGCCGATGACGTGGACGATGCCCTGGCGCGGGTCGTCGAGGTCGAAGAGGGGAATGCGGTGCCGGCGGCAGTTTTCGCGCAGCGTTTCGAGCTGCCGGTGGGCCTGGGGATCGAGCAGCGCGAAGCGGCCGGCGTCGAGCTGCGGGTTGGTCGGAGTGGAGTGATCCATGGTGGCGACGGTCTGACGCGGTCGGGCGACCGGCAGATCGCGCTCGGCGAGCTGGGCGAAGGCCTGAGGTGAGGTCACTTCGTGGATCAGATGGAGGTCGATGGCCAGCGCGTCCGGCAAACCGGCCGTCGCCTCGCCCGGCAGAGTGTGACCGTGCCAGATCTTGTCGAGCAGGGTGGCAGGCGTCGCCATGGCTCAGCAGGCCTCCGAGCGTTCTACTCGGGACGACGTCGCGGCAGGATCTTTGCGGCGGGCTGGGGTGGCCGCCAGGAGGCGATTGAAGGCCGAGAGCAGGGCGCGGGCGGTGGCGACGACGATGTCGATATCGGCGCCGTAGCCGGAGAACCGGTGCTCGGCGTCGGCGCCGTGGAGATGTACCGAAACCTCGCCGACGGCGTCGGCCCCGGCCCCGCTGCTCAGCACCCGGTAGTCGGCGAGCCGCGCCGCCGGCGTGATCAAGCTACCCATGGCGCGGAACAGGGCGTCTACGGGGCCCGGACCGACGGCGGCGGCGGCGGTTTCGGTGCCTTCCCGGTCGCGCAGCCGCACGGTGGCGCTGGCGGTCTCCGGCTGGCCGCAGACGACATGCAAATGGACCAGCTCGAAGACCCCCTCCGGGGCACCGATCTCGTCCGCCGCGAGGGCTTCGAGGTCGCCGGCGGTGAGGGTCTTCTTGCGATCCGCGAGGTCCTTGAAGCGCGCGAAGGCGTCGTCCAAGGCGCGGCCCTCGAGATGGAATCCGAGCTCCTCGAGGCGCTGCCGGAAGGCATGGCGGCCGCTGTGCTTGCCGAGCACCAGCTCGCTGCGTTGGCGACCCACCGTCTGGGGCGTCATGATCTCGTAGGTCTGGCGGTGCTTGAGCATGCCGTCCTGGTGGATGCCGGCTTCGTGGGCGAAGGCGTTGTCGCCGACGACGGCCTTGTTGGGTGCCACCGCGAAGCCGGTGAGCTGGCTCGCCAGTCGGCTGCTGCGGGCGAGCTCTTCGGTGACCACGGTGGTGTGCCAGGGCAGGGCATCGCGGCGGGTGCGAAGCGCCATCACCAGCTCTTCGAGGGCGCAGTTGCCGGCCCGCTCGCCGATGCCGTTGAGGGTGACCTCGGCCTGACGGGCGCCGGCGGCGATGCCGGCGAGGCTGTTGGCGGTGGCCAGGCCGAGGTCGTCGTGGCAGTGGACGGACCAGGTCACGGCCGGGGCGGGAATCTGTTCGCGCAGGGTCGCAATGAGATCGCCATAGTCCTGCGGTAGGGCGTAGCCGACGGTGTCCGGGAGGTTGAGAACCCG
This sequence comes from Acidobacteriota bacterium, assembly GCA_039028635.1. Classification (NCBI taxonomy): domain Bacteria; kingdom Pseudomonadati; phylum Acidobacteriota; species Acidobacteriota bacterium. The sequence continues at coordinate 20,502 of JBCCHV010000054.1, read as the reverse complement.
CGCTCCGGCGGCCACCGCGGCGGCGAGCACCTCGGCGAGGAAGGCGGGGTCCGAGCGGGTGGCGTCCTCGGGGCTGAACTCGACCTCGGCCCCCAGCTCCCGGGCCTGCTCGACCGCCGCGACGACCCGCTCGAGAACCTGGGCCGGGGTCATACAGAGCTTGTGCTCCATGTGCAGGGGGGAGGTGGCCAGGAAGGTGTGGATACGCGGCCGGGCCGCTCCGGCGACTCCCCGCCAGGCCGCGGCGATGTCTTTCTCCTGGGCTCGCGCCAGGGCGGCGATGGTGATGTCGGGCTGCCCTCCGATCTCCTCGGAGATGGCCTGGACGGCGGCGAGATCGTCACGGCTGGCGGCCGGAAAACCGGCCTCGATGACGTCGACCCGCAGGCGGGCGAGCTGACGAGCCACGCCGAGCTTCTCAGCCTGGTTGAGGGAAGCGCCGGGGCATTGCTCCCCATCCCGCAGGGTGGTGTCGAAGATTTCGATCCGGCAGCTTTCGTTGGTCATGGCATTGCCCTTTCGTTTGAGCTCGGCCCCAGAAAACGAAAAAGCCCCCGGCTTTCGCCGGGGGCTTTGCATCGTTCAGATCTGGTGGGATCGACGGCGCTAGGTTGCCCCCGGCGAGATGTCGCGAATAAGGACCAGAAGAAGAACGAGGCTGGCGGCCGCCAGGCAGAGATCCGCCAACAGCGCAGCGGGCTGCGGCAGGGAGCGGGACGGAAGGCGACCGGTCGAATGCATTTGACGGCGGAGTGTAGGGGCGCTGTGGAGGCGTGTCAAGGCGATCCGCCGATTCTCGCAGTTCTACCGCGGCTCGGTTGCCGGGTTCCTCGTCCGGGGCTTGCTCCGGCGCCGGGCCCGCTAGTCGTTTTCTAGGGTGGGTCCGAGACCAGCTCGACGCGATTGCGACCGGCCGCCTTGGCGCGATAGCAAGCCTCGTCGGCGCGGCGCAGGAGCTTCGCTGGATCTTGCGGCAGAGTGCGCGTCACGATGCCGCCGACGCTGGCCGTCAGGGACAGACTGTCACCGCCGGGAAGGGGCGCCAGCGGTGCTTCCTCGAGGGCTTGGCGAATGCGCTCGGCGATCGCCCGGACTTCGTCCGCCGCGCTGTGGGCGACCAGGACGACGAACTCCTCGCCACCCCAGCGGAACAGCAAATCGGTCTCCCGCAGGGAGCCCTCGATGCGGCGGGCGGAGCGGGCGAGGGCCAGATCACCGACCTCGTGGCCGTACTGGTCGTTGACGCGCTTGAAGTGGTCGAGGTCGACGAACATCAGGCCCAGGCCGAGATCCAGTCGGCGGCTGCGCTCGGCTTCGCGGGCGAAGGCTTCGCCGAAGGCGCGGCGGTTCCAGCAGCCGGTGAGCCCGTCGATCAGAGCTTCGCGCCGCTGCCGCTCGCCGATGCGGGCGAGGGCGGTGGAGAAGATGCCCGTCGCCAGGATCAGGGCGGTCGAGAGCAGGCCCATGGCGAGGACGATCTCGCGCAGCTTGGGGAGCAGCAGCTCGCCGTCGGTGGTGCGGGCGTCGAGGGCCACCTCGATCGAGCCGAGGGCCTGGTAGACGCCGAGGAACACCACCAGCCCCAGAATCGCGAAGGCCAGAACCGTGAGGGCGACGCCGTGGGTGGCGTTGAACTCGCGCCGCGGCGGATTGACGAACTGACGATCGATCCAGGGGCGGGCATGGGGACCGACGAAGCGCAACAAGGGAATGGCGACGACCACCAGCTGGAGGAAATCGCCGGTCACCCAGCCGCGCCAAATGCGCTGCCCCATGGTGGGGTCGAGCTGATGACTGGAGTTCCACAGGATCGCCGCCAAGGAGCCAGTCACCGCCGCCACCAGGCCGGCGGCGACGAACCAGGCCAGGTCGCGGCCGCGGCGGAGGTCCGGATCGACCCGCAGGGCCACCAGGGCGCCCCACAGGATGAGGGTCTCGATGGCGCCGGCGAGGGCGAAGATCAAGGCCATCGGCCAGTCCATGCCGCTGGCCAGGGCGCTGGCGAGATTGGCGAGGTAGATCGGCACTATCGCCCAACCGGGGCCGATCCAGAGGGCCACCAACACCGAGAGCAGAAAGGGTGGATAGAGGGTGACCTGCAGAGGCAAGCCGAAGAGTGCGAGCTCGGAGCCGTTCCAGCTCATCAGCACATTGGCGATGCCGAAGGCCAGACTGACGGCGATGATCGCCAGCCAGAACACCAACACCCAGCGCAGGCGCCGCACCGAGTCGGCGGAGCGCAGCTCGCCCAGGCTCCACCAGCCGGGGCCACGGGGCGAGAGATCGTTGTGCATGGAAGCCGAGCTGATCATGGCGGTGGCTCTAGATTCTAAGGGCTGGGGACCCGAGGGTCTTGGCCCGGCGCTGCTGAGAACTTACAGACCCGGAGTGTGTGCCCTTCAGTCTTCGGGAACCGAAGGGCCGGAACGGCGGTCAGAGTCGGTATGCCTCTCTACAGCTCTTGGCTCGATCCGCGGCTGATCTCGGACGAGATGTTGGGCTTTTTCTGGCCGACCCTCGTGGCGAGCCTGGTCTGGTCCCTGCTGGTGGCGCGCCCCGGTCGCCGGCGCAGCACTGGTCCTGGACTCTGGCTGCTGCCGTGGTGGATTTGGGCCCTGCAGGCCAATCACTACCTGCGCTGGTGGGCCCTCGGTCACAGTTCCTTCGAGCGGGTTGCCGACTTCTTCGCCGCGGCGGTGCTCCACGCCACGGTGATCGCGGTCAGCGTGCTCATTCCGACCTTCGGGGCCCTCCCAGGGCTGTGGCGGGCAGCGCGTCATCCCAGCCGACTGCACCTGATGGCGACTCTCGTCTTGGTCGCCGGAACCCTGCTCGAAAACGCTCTGATCCTCGTTCAGCGAGTGCACCTGGCGCTGGGACAGTGGTCCTAGTCGGTAGCTCCTCTTCGGCTCTTTCGGGCGCAAGGTCGTGGGTTGCTGAAGATGCAAGGCGGCGGTCGGCGCAGCGACACCGCCGTCTCTGACGGCGGTGATTCTCAGCGGAATGGAGGGCGCCTGGCCCTCCCTCGCGGGTTTGCTGGCGGCTCGACCGAGAGTGGAGTCACCGGGCTGCGAGGGCCGCTTGGAGCTTGTCTCCGAGATGGGCGAAATCGGCCATTTGCAGGAAGTCGGCTCGCGAGACCCAGCGCCAGTCTTCTGATTCTTCGAGGTCGATGACCACCGCGGCGTTCGATCGGCGGCAGCGGAAGAGAAAGCGTAGATCGTGGTGGAAGTGTGCCGGCTCGCCCTTGCGCGGATTGGCCGGGATGGCGTGAACGTTGATGTCGAAGGGCAGACTTTCGGCACCCGGCAGATCGAGCAGCTCGAGGTCTTCGAGGGAGGTCTCCTCCGCGACCTCCCGACGGGCTGCCGCAATCGGGGATTCCTCGCCGCAGTCGAAGTGACCCCCGGGTTGGATGAATTTCCGCAGATTCTTGTGAAACAGGAGTAGCACCTGGGCGCCATCGGCCGAGAGAACGATGCCGCTAGCGGTGAGGTGGCCGACGAAGTTGTGACGGGACTTGAGATCGGCGTCGCGGGGGAACTGTGCGATCAAGCGACTCAGGGGCTCGAGCTCATCCCGCTCCCGTGGGTAGACCGCGAAGTAGTCCTCGACGATTGTAGCGATCATGGCCGGCGCTCGCGAGCGCTGGGAGCCAGCAGCGCGACGGCCACCAGCAGGTCGAAGCTCAGGCAGGGCAGGGTGTACCAAAGAGGGGCGAAGTGACGGCCGCCGGCCGAGAGGTGCAATCCGACGTCCCACAGCGGATGGAGAGCCCATCCCGCGACCAGCCAGTAGCGAGAGCCGCGCAGGCCGAGCCAGGCCAAGGCGCCGTAGAGGCCGACGCCGGCGATCTCGATCGCCAGCCAGAGGGGAGGGTCGGGGGCTCGCAAGGCGAAGAGGACGTAGACCAGCGCTGCGACGACCAAGCCCTGGGCGAAGACGATGCGCCCGCGAGAGCGGCCGTAGGCCACGAAAGGCAGCGCCAGAAGGAGGCCGAGAATCAACCAGAGAATCGTGCTCACGGCCGAAGACTAACCGCAAACCGGAAGGTCGCCGAGGGAACCGGAAGCGCCGAAGTTGTTGCGATTGCTGAGATGGCAGTACGTCATTGCGTCCTGACGTTCAGCCTGGTACCATCCGCGTCAGTTCAATTAGAGAATCAGTAGATCTCTTGAATAACTCAAGAGGGCGACCGGGGGGATGGCCCTTGAGGACCCGGTGCGCATCGAGTCTTCGCCTCGAAGACCTATGCGTGCTTCAGTATTCGTTTTGCGAGAGCTGTCGCGAAACGCATGGGCGTTTCGGGGCGCTCTACGCCCGATGATTCGGCGGCTTCGGGAGTTCGGAACGCCGTCGATTTTGCAAGGAGGAAGTATGCAGTCGAGCACTCGTCTTGGTAGGACCCTGATCCTGGCCCTCGTGGGGGCCGCTCTCCTGTGGACGGGAGCGGCCCTGGCGATCGGTCCGGTCGCCGATGATGGACATGCCCATAACGATTTCGACGCCCGGGTGCGCTACAACCAGACCTTCAAGGTCGATCCGCAGCCCCTCCAGCAGCAGCGTATCGGGGTCATGGAGGCCCTTCTGCCGGAGCTCGCGGTCACCTTCGAGGGAACGACCGGTGCGACGCGCACCTTGTACAACAAGACGGGCTATTTGACCGCCCCGAAGGCGGGCGAGGCGATGTCCATCGCCAAGGACTATCTCGACTCGCAGCTCCCTCTGCTGGGCCTCGATGCGGCCGATTTCGCCAACCACGAGGTCACCGACGAGGTGCCGAGCAAGGTCACCGGCGCGACCCACATCTACCTGCGTCAGGTCCACGCCGGCATTCCGGTCTACAACGGCCAGCTGCACGTCAACGTCAACCGTGCGGGGCGCATCATGGGCGTGAACAACGCCTTCCTGCCCAAGATGGCGAGTGCCGCCAATCGCTCCCAGCCGACGCTGCGGGCCGCCCAGGCTATCGAGCTCGCCGCCGAGCATCTCGGCCTGGCGATCGGTGCGGTGCGGGAGCTCAGCCGGCCCGATGGCGTCCGTCGCACCACCCGCCTGCAGGCCCGCGGCCTCTCCCTCGACGAGATCGAGGCCGGCCTGATGTGGTTGCCGGTGCGCCGCGGTGAGGCTCGTCTGGTGTGGAACTTCAACGTCAGGACGCCGGATGGAGTGCACCACTACGACATCAACGTCGACGCCCACAGCGGCAAGATCTGGACCCGCTTCGACTGGACCAAGAACGACAGCTACCGCGTCTACCCGCGGCCCCTCGAGTCGCCGATCCACACCACGCCGGTACCGCCCGGCGACGGCCGGACCCTGGTGAGCGATCCGGCCCTGTCGACCTCGCCCCTGGGCTGGCACGACACCGGCTCGACCAGCTACACGATCATGCGCGGCAACAACGTCCACGCCTTCCCGGACACGGACGGCAACGGCGCTCCGCCAGGATCGGAGACCAGTTGCGGTGGTTCCCTCGATTGTGATTTCCCGATCAACCTCAACCAGGCGCCGAGTCAGTATCAGCCGGCGGCGACGGCCAACGCCTTCTACTGGAACAACATCATCCACGACATCCAGTACCTCTACGGCTTCGATGAGGCGGCCGGCAACTTCCAGCAGAACAACTTCGGCAATGGCGGTGCCGGTGGCGACTACGTCAACGTCTCGGTGCAGTCGGGCAACTTCCGCTGCCCCAACAACGCCTTCTTCTCGACGCCGCCGGACGGCGGCAACGGCGCCATGCTGATGTGCCTGTGGACGTCGCCCAATCCGGATCTGGACGGTGACCTCGACAACGGCATCATGGCCCACGAGTACGGCCACGGCATCTCCACCCGCCAGGTCGGTGGCCCGTCGAACTCGAGCTGCCTGAACAACAACCAGCAGGCCGGTGAGGGCTGGAGCGACCTGATGTCGCTGATCTACAGCGCCGAAACCGGCGACCAGGGCAGCGACCCGCGCGGTATCGGGACCTACGCCCTCAACCAGCCCACCAGCGGCTCCGGGATTCGGACCCAGCGCTACTCGACGAACCCGGCAGTCAACACCCACACCTACGAGTCGATCCAGGGAATGGCGATTCCCCACGGTGTCGGTGAGGTTTGGGCGCAGGCCTATTGGGAGGTCTTCTGGGCCCTCGTCGATCGCCATGGCTTCGATGAGGACTTGGCCAACAGCACGGCTGGCGCCGGCAATCACCGGGCGATGCTCTACCTCAACGAGGGCTTCAAGAACACCGCCTGCTCGCCGACCTTCGTCAACAACCGCGACGGCATCATCCAGGCCGCCACGGACAACTACGGCGGTGCCGACGTCTGCCTGATCTGGGAGACCTTCGCGGCCTTCGGTCTCGGTGAGGATGCGGTCTCCGGCGGCTCCGGCTCGACCAACCCGACCAACGGCTTCGCGGTGCCGGCCTCCTGCGCCTGTCAGCCGACGGCGGTGGCCGATGCCGGTGCGGATCAGACCATCTGCCTCGGTGATTCGGCGACGGTCGGTACAGCGGCCCTCGCCAACCACACCTATAGCTGGTCGCCGGGCGGTCAGACCTCGGCCCAGATCAGCGTCAGCCCGACGGCGACCACCACCTACACGGTGACGGCGACCACCTCCTGCGGTACGGACCAGGATTCGGCCACGGTGGTGGTCGACGACGGTTCCGGCGGTGGCTTGACGGACGACTTCGAGAGCGGCGCCAGCGGTTGGACCGCCACCGGCCTGTGGCACTTGACGGCCAACTCGACCTGCGCCAGCCCGCAGAACGGCTACACCTCGCCGGTGAATGCCTTCTACTACGGCATCGATTCGTCCTGCGACTACAACGCCGGCTCGCCCAACACGGGAAGCCTGACGTCGCCGGTGATCTCCGGCGTCACGGCGTCCTCGACCCTGACCTTCCAGTATCTGCGTCAGGTGGAGAGCTTCAACGGTGCCTTCGACACCACGGTGGTCGAGATCGTCACCGGCAGCGGCGCCACTTCCGTGTTCGCTCTCGATGCGTCGGACGCTTCGACCTCCGTTTGGGAGTCGAGCGGCGCCATCTCGCTCTCGGCCTTCGCCGGCCAGAGCATCCAGGTGCGTTTCACCTTCAACACCGTCGACAACACCGACAACGACCAGATCGGATGGTTCATCGACGATGTGGTGGTCAGCGGCAACTCCACCTGCACGCCGACCAACACCGCTCCGACGGTCAACATCTCGGCGCCCTCGGGCTCGACGACGGTGACCCAGGGCGATTCGGTGACCTTCACCGGGACGGCGACGGATGCCGAGGACGGCTCGCTGACGGGCTCTTTGTCCTGGAGCTCGAACCTGGACGGCGCCATCGGTTCCGGCGGCTCCTTCAGCACGTCGTCCCTGTCGGTGGGCACCCACACGGTGACCGCCTCGGTGACCGACAGCGGTGGCCTTTCCGGATCCGATTCGGTGACGGTGACGGTCAACGCGCCGACCAACGATGTTCCGAACGTCAACATCTCGTCGCCGGCCGATCCGACGACGGTGACGGACGGTGACTCGGTGACCTTCACCGGCACGGCGACGGACACCGAGGACGGCACGCTGACGGGCTCGCTGTCCTGGAGCTCGAACCTGGACGGCACCATCGGTTCCGGCGGCACCTTCAGCACGACGTCCCTGTCGGTGGGCACCCACACGGTGACCGCCTCGGTGACCGACAGCGGTGGGGCTTCCGGCTCCGACACGGTGACCGTGACGGTCAACGCCATCGGTGGCGGTTGCACCGATTGCATCGACTGGAGCGCCACCGGCACGGTGTCCTACTCGGGCCAGGACAACAGCAGTGACGTCACCGTCGAGGACGGTGGCGACACCATCCTGCTCGAGCAGAACACCTGGCGTCGTACCTCGCAGACCTTCACGGTCACGCCGAACACGGTGATCGAGTTCGAGTTCTCGTCCTCCTCCGAGGGTGAGATCCACGGCATCGGTTTCGACGAGGACGACAACATCAGCAACGCCGTCCGGGTGTTCCAGGTGCACGGCACCCAGAACTGGGGCAGCGCCAACCACGACTTCGACAACTACGATGGCAGCGGTAACTTCACCAGCTACACCATCCCGGTCGGTCAGTACTACACCGGCAGCTCGATGTTCCTGGTGCTGGTCAACGACAAGGACGCTGGTGCGTTGACCAACGACAGCCGCTTCCGCAATGTGCGGGTGTACGAGGACGTGCCCGTGGGCTGCGCCGTCAACGACAACTTCGAAGGCAGCACGGCCGGCTGGCAGACCAGCGGCAACTGCACGACGGGTACGTTCGTTGCCGGCACGCCGACGCAGCAGACCAACAGTGGGGTCACCACCCAGGTGGGCGGCGATCACACCACCGGTTCGGGGACGGCGTTGTTCACCGCCAGCAACACCAGCGCCGGCAATGCCGACGTCGATGGCGGCACCTGCATTCTGACCTCGCCGCCGTACTCGGTGGCGCAGGCTTCGGATCTCGCCGTCTGGTACTTCCACGGCCAGCGCGATGCTGGAGACGACAGTGGTGACTTCTTCTTGCTCGAGGTCTCCACCAACGATGGTGCTACCTACTCGCCGGTGGTCTCCCTCGGCGACATCCAGATCAACGCCGCCTGGACCCAGGCGACCGCCAGTATTCCCGCCGGCTCGACGGTTCGCCTGCGGGTGCAGGTGGCCGATGGTCCTTCCGAGGGGGATCTGGTGGAAGCGGGCATCGACGATCTGTCGATCTGCCAACCGTAAGGCGATGAAGCCAGGATTCCCGCGGGGATCCCGGCTCGCCTCGTGAGGACCCTTCGGGCCCGGCTTCGGCCGGGCCCGTTGCATTTCGGTCGGTCGAGGCATGGGCTAGAGTTCGCAGATCGTCGCCGTCGGCGGTGAGTCGAGGGAAAGGCCCATGATTCGAGTTCGCAACCTCCGTTTACCGCTGGAACACTCGGACGCCGAGCTGCGCGCCGCCGTGGCGTCGCGGCTGCGGGTTCGAGAAGGCGATTTGCGCTCCCTGAAGGTCTTCAAGCGCAGTGCCGACGCCCGCCGGCGAGGCGCCGTGCGGCTGATCTATAGCGTCGACGTCGAGAGCGCGCGCGAAGCGGAGCTGCTGGCGCTCCACGCCGGCCAGAGCGAGATCGGGCCGACGCCGGACGCGACCTACCGCTTCGTTGCTCAGGCCCCGCCGCGGCTGGCTCAGCGGCCGGTGGTGGTCGGCATGGGACCGTGCGGCCTCTTCGCTGCCCTGGTTCTGGCTCAGATGGGCTATCGGCCGCTGGTTCTCGAACGCGGCAAGGCGGTGCGCGAGCGCACCGTCGACACCTTCGGCCTGTGGCGCAAGGGGCGCCTCGATCCGGAATCCAATGCCCAGTTCGGGGAGGGCGGTGCGGGCACCTTTTCGGACGGCAAGCTCTACAGCCAAGTCAAGGATCCGGGCCATCGCGGCCGCAAGGTGCTCGAGGAATTCGTCGAGGCCGGTGCTCCGGCCGAGATTCTCTACGTCGGCAAGCCCCACATCGGGACCTTCCGACTGGTCAAGATGGTCGAGCGCATGCGCGCCAAGATCGAAGGCCTGGGAGGCGAGATCCGCTTTCGCCACAAGGTCGAAGACCTCGAGCTCGACGCGCAGCATCGAGTGATCGGGCTGCGTCTCGCCGGCGGTGAGCGGATGGCCGCCGAGCGGGTGGTGCTCGCTCTCGGGCACAGCGCTCGCGACAGCTTCGCGATGCTGCATCGGCGGGGCGTGCACATGGTGCCGAAGCCATTCTCGATCGGCTTCCGCATCGAGCATCCCCAGGCCTTGATCGACCAGCGCCGCTTCGGTCGCCAGGCCGGGCACCCGATCCTCGGCGCCGCCGATTACAAGCTGGTGCACCACGGTGCGAGCGGTCGGTCGGTTTACAGCTTCTGCATGTGTCCCGGTGGCACGGTGGTGGCGGCGACCTCCGAAGAGGGCAGGGTGGTGACCAACGGCATGAGTCAGTACGACCGCGCCGAGCGCAACGCCAATGCCGGCATCGTGGTCGGGATCGATCCGGAGGATTACCCCGGGGGGCCGCTCGCCGGCATCGCCTTGCAGCGTTTCTGGGAAGAGCGCGCCTTCGAACTCGGCGGCCGCGACTATCGAGCCCCTGGGCAGCTAGTGGGTGACTTCCTCGCCGGCCGACCCTCGACCCGTCTCGGTTCGGTGACTCCGTCCTACACGCCGGGAGTGCGGCTGGGGGATCTCTCACAGGCCTTGCCGGAGTTCGCGGTGGCGGCGATTCGCGAAGCGCTGCCGGTCTTCGATCGCAAGCTGCCGGGCTTCGCCATGGACGACGCGGTGCTCAGCGCCGTCGAGAGCCGCACCTCCTCGCCGCTGCGCCTCGAGCGCGGCGACGACCTGCAGAGCCTCAACACCGCCGGCCTCTTCCCGGCGGGGGAAGGGGCCGGCTATGCGGGCGGCATCCTGTCGGCGGCGATCGATGGCATCAAAGTCGCCGAAGCGGTGGCGCTGAGCCTGGAGTGACCTCTCGAGGAGCCCTGAATTGGATTGAGGCCTGGCTGGCCGCGAGCCGCACGACATATGCGTGCGGGCCGAGCCGCGCAAGCTGAGGGAGGCGCCTTTAGCCCCCCTGGAAACTAAGCCCCGGGGTGCTTCTTCTGGACGACGAAGAAGAGGAAGTCGGTGCCGCGATAGACGGCGCCATAGGCCTCCTCGTCGAACTTCGGCACCACGGCGCCGACGGAGTAGTCTTCGCCGCGATACTTGGTGGCCAGGTAGAGATCAATCTTGCCGCCGGATTTCTTGGGCGTCGCTTTCCAGCCGCCGTCCTCGAGGGCCTCGACGGTCCACTTCTTGGACGCCGAAAGGTCGCCGACGATGCCGGACCCTTCTTCGGTGATCATCATCGAGCCGTCGTCGTTCTTCTGAAAGCGGAACCAGGTCACCGACGAGGCCTGCCAGCGGTTGGGCTCGAGATAGGACAGCTCGCGCAGGAGATCCATCTTCTGGGTGGTCTTGTCGGAGCTACTGATGGTGAGCTGATCGCCAATGCTGGCAGCGTCGAGGGTCAACCCGGAGTTGCCCATGGTGCGTGGCCCTGCGCCCTGCGCCCAGGCCGTCAGCGGAAGCGAAAGGGCGACGAGTACGAACCAGATTATGAGGTGCTTGCGCGGTCGTGACATGCTGCGGAGTCTCCTTGGATGGTGCCGGTCCTGGTGCCGAGTTCTCCCCCGAGAAACGCACCACGGTGGTGAATATTTCACCTGCGCCGTGGATCTCCTTGTGCCGGGGTGACGAGCGTGGACGCCGGATCGGTGGCCGGCACCCACGCCCCTTCTGATCACTCCTACGAACTGGCGGCCGAAAGGATTCCAACCGCCCTCCGGCTGGCGTCAGGCGGGCGACGGCGTCGGCTCGGCGCGCGCCACCCGTGCCGTCCAGCCGGACACCAGGTCGCCCAGGACATGCAGCACGATGGCCGGCCAGAGGGATCCGGCGAGCACCGTCAAGGCGATCAGGAAGACCCCGGCGGCGGCCGCCCGCAAACCGCCCAGCCAGCCTTGGTAGAGGTGAGCGGCGCCGAAGAAGATCACCGTGCCGGCGGCGGCGGCGATCGTGCCGAGGCCGAGGTGTTGCAACCACCAGAACAGGAAGCCGCGGTAGAGCACCTCCTCACAGAAACCGGCGGTGAAGGCCACGGCGGTGAAGCCGAGGCTCTCCGAGCGGCTGGTCGGCATCAGCCCGTCGACGGCGTCGAGCTGGCTGCGGACCTGGCGTCGCCACTCATCCTTGTGACGACCGATCAGCACCTGGGCGGCGAGAGCGCCGACGGCGACCAGAGCCAGCACCCAGGCGATGGCGGTGGCGCGATTCCAGGGGCCGGTCAGGCCGAGCTCGCGCCAGGAGAGCCCCTCCAAGATCCAGTAGCCAACCACCAGCAGGGTCGCCGCCCACTCGGCGAGGAGGATTTCGTTGTAGAGGCGCCAGCGGCTTATGCGACCGGCACGGATGGCGCGCTGCTGGCCGCGATAGGTGAGGCCGCCGAAGATGGGGTAGAGGACGAAGAAACCGCCGATCAGGATCAGTTCGATAACCAGGCTCATGGGGTTTGTCTCCCGAAGATCTGAGGTGATGTCGCGGTGCACGGCACCGGAGCTGAATTCACCGTAGCAGGGTTTTTCCTATTATTCAAATTTTTCCTATTAATGGGAATTTTCCATGCTAGGCTCCGGCCATGGCAGACGATCCATCCATCGCCCCGGAGCCGCCGTCCCTGGCGTACTTCACGATCCGAGACGTCGCCCAGCTCAAGGCCCTGGCGGACCCGCTGCGGATGAGGATTCTCGAGGTCTTCTGTGTCGGCCCCGCCACCACCAAGCAGGTCGCCGAGAAGCTGGGGGAAAAGACCACCAAGCTCTACCACCACGTCGAGACCTTGGAGAAGGCAGGCCTGATCGAGCTGCACGCCACCCGTCCCAATCGCGGCACCCTGGAAAAGTACTTTCTGGGCGTGGCACGGGCCTTTCGAGTCGATGACGAGCTTCTGCTGTCGGACCCCGACGCCGGCGGTTGGACCAAGATGGGCAGCGAGCTCCTCAGCCGCGGTGCGGAGGACATTCGCGCCCTCGAGGGGCGAGATCTGGAGGGAGTCCTACCGATGATCGCGCAGCTCAAGGCGAGCGTGCCGCGGTCCCGACTGGAGTGGCTGCAGGGTGAGCTCGAGAGGCTGATCGATCAGCTCGGTGCCGAGTCGGAGGAGCGCAAGGCGACCGAGGATGCCGATGAGTGCGCCGATGCGGTGGAGTTCCAGTTGATTCTGGCTCTTTACCCGACACCGGTGCCGGATTCCTGACCGGCGATCGGGCTCGCCGGAACTTCCGCCGAGAGATCTGGCGAGAAGCTCGGCCTAGGGGCCGGTTTGCCAGGCGTCGGTGTCGCCGGACTCGAAGCCGTCTCGGAAGATGAACCGCCGCGGCCCGTAGGCCGGTGGAGCGCTACCGACCTCGAAGGCTCCGAGGTCGGGCCGACCATCGAAGACGAAGGGTTCGTTGAGGTTCGGGAGAGCCTCTCCGCGGTCGCGGGGCAGGGCACTGGCGAGGCGCAGGTCCCGGCTGGCCGGTGCCACCTCGACATCCCAGCTCGCCGGTAGGGTGGCGTCGACCAGGTCGTCGAAGGCGACGGTGACGCCCCGGAGCTCGATTCCGACCGCACCCTGCAGGTCGCCGAGGGTGTCGTAACGCACGTTGTTCCATTTGAAGTGGGGAAGGGAACCGCCGCGGGTGGTGCCCCAGCCGTTGTAGTCGAAGTCCCGGAAACCATCGGACGAGATGTTGATGAACTCGAAGGCGTACTCGGTGCCCAGCCAGAGATTGTTGCGAAAGACCGCATTGCGCCAGTTGGAGCTGCCGGTGTCGTGGACGGCATTGCCGCGCTTGGCGCCGGTGTTGTGGGCCACCCACAGGCCCGCCGGAGAGTTGTGGAGCTTGATCGGCTTGTCTTCGAGATTGAACAGCTCGTTGCGCAGGATGTAGGCCGGGCCGCCGGCGATCGGCTGCACGCTGACTCCCATGCGAGCGTTGTAGACCCGGTTGCGCCACACTCGGACGTTCGATTGGTTGTAGTCGATCTCGATGCCATCGTCGACGCAGCGAGCGACGTCGTTGCCGAAGACGTCGTTGCCGAAGGAGTCGCCGGTGAAGGGCTGCACCGAGATGCAGTCGCCAAAGTCGCGCACGAGGTTGTGGCAGACCACGTGCCCATGGCCGCGCAGGTCGATGCCTCGCTCGGCGGGGATGCCGCTGCCGGGCCAGGGGGTCCGTCCGAGGATGACGTTGTCGCACACCGTTTGGCGCCGTTCGAGGTCCGCCGCGCGGCGGTTGAGGACGCCGAAGTCGACATCGCGGATGCGGTTACGCCGCAGGACGATGTCGCTCGAGTGTTGGAGGTCGACACCCCAGCGACCGTTCTGGATGGTCAGTCCCTGCACCAGCAGGTGGGACACCGGGGCCGAGCCACCGGTGCCGAGGGTGACGACACCGCGGTCGGTCCCGCCGCCGTCGACGATGGCCGATCCGTCCGGCGGGCCGACGAAGGCGATCACCGCCCCTGCACTGCCGCTGGTGGCGATGGCGAAGGGTTCGTAGAGGCCGGCATCCACCAACACCACATCGCCGGCGACGACGCCATCGGCGGCGGCCTGGAGGCCGCGAAAGGGATCGCCGAGGCTGCCGCTGCCGCCGCCGGTACCCGGAACTGCGTAGCGCAACCGGCCCGGGGGCGGGTCCGGGATCGGTCGCCGGGTGCTGGCGGTGAGGACACGAGTCGTGCTGCCGCCATCCGGGTCTTCGAGCCGTAGGCGGAGCTCGTAGGCGGTGTCGGGCTCCAGAAACAGGGCGCTGGCGGCCCAGTAGTGCAGGCCGAGGGGAGAGCCGTTGACCACCAGCTCCGGGCGCGCTCCGAGGGCAGGGGCGGCGGCTCGCCAGAGAGTGGTGCCGGCGCGCCGGAGCTCGAGGGTGAGCCGGCTGTCGCCGTCGTCGTCGCCGCCAATCGACCACCGGACTCCCAGATTCTCGTAGGTGGCGTCGACCCGAATCGCGCCGGCGATGACGGCATCGGCGGCCCAGAGGGCATTGGGTAATCCGAGGAGGATGATCAAGGCACGCAAGAAGTGGCTCATGGCTACGATTCTATGCGCGGTGGCATGTGAGGAGGGTGGCATTTTCGTTGCGCAAAATGACTCTTCTGCCAGTTTCGCCTCTTCCCGATGACGGCGAGACTGGCGGCGTCGATTTCAACCTCCCGGAGAGCCCTGTCGATGAAGAAGCAAATCGTTCTGCCGCTGCTACTCGCCATCCTGGTGCTGGCGGCCATCTTTCTGCTCGCCGCCCTGACATCTCCACCGGCCGACGCGTCGTCCTTGGCGGCGGCGCTGCCCGTCGAGTCCTCGCCGTCGGCAGCGTCGCCGGGATCCCTCCCTGGCGAGTCCGAGCAAGAGGACTGTCAGGAGCCCGACGAGCGTTCCGACGACGGGGCCCGCGGGACCATCCGCTCTCGGCCGTGAAGCCGGAGTCTGCGCCGGCAGCGGGTGGGGCCTTCGGCCTGCCACTGGGCTGACCCGCTGTCCGGCGCAGAGGCCGACCCGGAGACAGCTCTCCTGGCGTCGCCCTGCGATCGCAGAAGGTTGGACTCCGGGGCTCTTACCGAACGTCGTAGCGTCGGCGGATGCTCTGCACTTTGAGAGCGATGGCCGAAGTATCGGGGTGAGAGGCTCGGGCTAGAATCTGGAGCAGCCCCGCGATGCGGGGAGCTTTCCGGAGAACAGCCATGGCCCAACGCGTACTCGCTCTTTCCTCGCTGTTGATGATCGCCCTCGTCCTGGTGGGCGGTCCGGCCGCCGCGACCTACTCGATCCTCGGCTACGACCCGCAGACCGGCGAGGTCGGTGGGGCGGTGCAGTCGAGAGTCTTCGCGGTCGGCAACGGCGTGCTCTGGGCCGAGGCCGGGGTCGGGGTGGTGGCGACCCAGGCCTGGGTCGACGTCAGCTACGGCCCGCGGGGCATCGAGCTACTCAGCGAGGGGCTGTCGCCGGCGGCGGTGGCGGAACGCCTGCTGGCGGAGGATCCGGATCCCCTGCCGCAGGACTGGCCGAAGGCCGGTCGCCAGTTTGCGGTGATGGATGGCCGCGGTGCCTATGTCGCCCACACCGGCGCCCAGGCCAGTGACTGGGCCGGCCACGAGAGCGGCCGATTCTGTACCGCCCAGGGCAACCTGCTCGCCGGGGAAGCGGTGCCGCGGGCGATGGTTGCGGCCTTCGAGAGCACGACCGGCTCCCTCGCCGAGCGCCTGCTGGCGGCTCTCGAGGCCGGGCAGGTGGCTGGCGGCGACAAGCGCGGTATGCAGTCGGCGGCGTTGCTGGTGGTGCGGCCCGAAGGTGGCGTCTGGCTCAACAACGATGTCGTGCTGCGGCTGCAGGTCGACGACGATCCGGAGCCCCTGGTGGAGCTGCGTCGGCTGGTCGAGAAGTCCGTCGAATGGCAGCGTCGGGCGACCATCGCTGTGCCGCGCGCCGCTATGCCGCGCGCCGCTGTGCCGCGCGCCGCCTCACAGCAGGCGGCGGCGGGGGCGCCGGGCGAGTGGCGTCTCGAAGAGACCACCATCGCCCAAATCCACGCGGCGATGCGGTCCGGCCGCCTGACCGCCCGGTCGTTGGTGCAACAGTACCTGGATCGCATCGCTGCCTACGATCAGCAGGGGCCGGCCCTCAACAGCCTGGTCAGCCTCAATCCGAAGGCTCTCGAGCGGGCGGAGGCGCTCGATCGAGAGCTCGCCGAATCGGGACAGATGAGCGGCCCGCTGCACGGCATTCCGGTGGTCGTCAAGGACAACTACGACACCCACGACCTGCCGACCACCGCCGGCTCTTCGGCCCTCGCCGGCTCGCTGCCGCCGGACGATGCCACCCAGGTGCGCAAGCTGCGCGCCGCCGGTGCCATCGTGCTGGCCAAGTCGAACATGGCGGAGTGGGCTTTCTCGCCCTACCAGACGGTGGGTTCGGCGCTGCCCGGTCACACCAAGAACCCCTACGCCCTGGATCGCGTGCCGGCGGGCTCGAGCGGCGGCACGGCCGCCGCCATCGCTGCCAACCTCGGTACCGTCGGCCTCGGCACCGATACGGGCAACTCGATTCGTGGTCCGTCCTC
Source organism: Acidobacteriota bacterium (assembly GCA_039028635.1). Classification (NCBI taxonomy): domain Bacteria; kingdom Pseudomonadati; phylum Acidobacteriota; species Acidobacteriota bacterium. The sequence goes on along the minus strand of JBCCHV010000054.1, from coordinate 3,837 downwards.
CCACAACCTGTTGGTCGGTGTCCGATCGACCATGGGCCTGACCAGCCGGGACGGCATCGTCCCCCTCTACTTCGATCACGACATCGGCGGCCCGATGGCGCGCACGGTGGAGGATGCGGCGCGTCTCCTCGATGTCATCGCCGGCTACGATCCGGCGGATCCGGTGACCGCGAAGGCGCGCAATCGCTACCCGATCGCCTATGCCGCGCTGCTCGATGGCGAGGCCTTGCAGGGCCAGCGCATGGGGGTGGTTCGCCAGCTCGCCGACCGTGACGAAGGCGATCCGGAGGTGCGACGGCGGTTCGAAGAGGCCCTCGCCGTGCTGCGCGCCGAGGGCGCCGAGATCGTTGACCCGGTGACGATTTCATGGCTCGATCAGACGCCACCGGACGAGCGCTGGTGTCCGCGCTTTCGGTGGGATCTCGACCGCTATCTAGAGAGCCTGGGGGAGGCGGCGCCCTTCGACAGCCTGGCCGCCATCGAAGCTTCCGGCAAGTTCCACCCTTCGGTCGCCTCCGGGATCCGCTATTTCCTGGGCATCGAGGGATCGCCGGAAGAGAACCCGACCTGCCGACAGGCCTGGGCCCACGGCGAGGCGCTGGCGGCGGAGCTTCGGGAACGGTTCGAGGAACAGCGCCTCGATGCCTTGATCTATCCCACCTGGAGCAATCCGCCGCGGCGCATCGGCGACCTCAACACGCCCCATGGCGACAATAGCCAAGACCTCTCGCCGCACAGCGGTTTCCCGGCGGTGACCGTGCCGATGGGCTTGGTGCAGGGCTCTCTGCCGGTGGGGATGACCTTCTTGGGCGATGCCTGGAGCGAAGCCAAGCTCCTCGCCTTGGCCTATGCCTACGAGCAGGCCACTCGTCACCGTCGGCCGCCGGCCGCAACGCCGCCGTTGTGAGGTTCCATCCGACCGCAGAGGAGAATCCCGTGCCGAACGTCCGCCCCTTCGCCCTTCGCTCGCTACTCTGCCTGCTCGTCTCGCTCTTGCCGGCCCTCGCGGCCCAGGCTCAACTCGAGGCGGTGGATGGACCGGTCGCCAACGGCGTGCCCATCACTTTTGAAATCTTCAACGTCACCGCCGGCACGGCCTTCGACCTCGATTTTGCACCGGGGGCTACGGTCACTGGGCCGCTAGAAGTTCTGGCGGCGCCACCGGCGGTGCTCCCGGGCCTCGACGTCGGCAAGGTCCGATGGCGGTTGGCGGTGCCCGAGGGGGCGATCGCTCCCGGCGTCTTCGAAACCGTCAGCTTTCGCCTGCCGATTACTTTGACGGCGCCCCTCGCCGGTTCCTGGACCGGCGCCGCCCCGCTCCTCCTGCGGATCTCGAACGCCTTCGGGCAGACCCTCACCCAGGGCGGTGAGTTCGGCGTCGAAACCCCCTCCTTGCCGCCGACCTGTGAGCTCGCCGGCTGCGGTGCCGAGGCGCCCGCGTGTCCGGCTCGAGGCGGTAACCTCGAGCCTCGCTGCTACCTCTTCCAGAGCGCCTTCTTCTGCTGTCTCCAAAGCCCCGGAAGCTGATCGCCCAGGAACCCGAGGCGGAGATCGGCGAGCGCGTCGTCCTGCGAGGCGTTTCTGGGGGTCGTCATCGGCTCGCCTCCTGCCTCTCCCCGGTCCTCATTTGACGAGCTGGCGAAGACGATCGAGCTGAAGTAGGAAGCCGGCATAGATCCGGTGGTCGTCGACCCCCTCGCCTGCGTTGAGGTGCAAGCCGACGTAAAACGGTGCGATTCCGTTTGCGGTGTTGGCGAGTCGAAATCCGGCATCGACCACGAGGCGCCAGTGTCGGTCGTCTTCGTTGCCGAACTCTTCGTAATAGGCCCCCGAGATCTCGGTGAAGAGCACAGGGAAAGAGTTGACGTTGTCGTGCTCCTTGGTCGCCGCAGCGGTTTGATTGAGGGTGAAGGCGACACCGGCGTTGAAGAATGAAATGGAAGTGTCCGTGTTGCTGTCGACGCTGTCGCGGGTGATGAAGCCTGCGCGCGTAAAGAACCCGAGGCGGGTGGCGTCAAACGGCCGGTCCGAATCCCGAGAAGTGGGCTTGATTCGGGTCAGCCGGGCGGGCTGCCATAGAAGGTTGAGGGTTCCGGAGTAGAAGTCGACAAACTCTACGGCCTCAGAGTCATCCTCTCCATCTTGCGGCGTCTCCTCCATCATGTCGTCGCCTTCCATCATGCCATCGTCACCGTTCATCCCGTCCTCTGGCATCATCGGCGGCATCTCCATCTCGCCGAGTTGGCTGGCGAAGCTGCTGGTCAAAGCGCGAAATGAGCCATGAAGCTTCCAAGGTTTGTCGATTCCCCACATGTGATCGACGTTGAGACGCACCACCGGATCCGCGGTGCCGAAGCCCTCACTGTCGCCCTCTTCGTTGTATTCAAAGCGAAACGTGCTTCCGAGGAAGAGCTCGGAGGCGACGCGGTCGCTACGCAGGTTTTCGGCGAGGTCGGTGGTGACGTTGACGGTCACCATCAGGGGATCCGTGGTGAGCGGTGTGTTGTTGCGCACCGCCCGTACTTCGAGGATCACGGGACCAGGTGGAGAGTTCGAATCGAGGGCCGTGAGGTCCAAAGAGACATGGGCGGTCCCGAGATCCGAGGCGTCAACGGTGACGGTTTTCCTCGGGGCATCGGTGGCGCCGGTGAAGAGCCGGCCGTTTCCCTGGGCCCGAATGACGAATTGTGAGTGTTTCAGCAGCTCGGTTGGAAGGGAACTCGAGAGCTCATCGCCCACGAGTTGCAGCTTCAGCGCGTCGACGTGTCGTTGCCCGGCGGCAAGCCCGCTAGGCACGAAGGTGGCCTTCACCTGCACCTGGGTGAGGGAGAGCGTGTGAACTTCCTCCAATTGCACGGTTCCTGCGCTCCAGACTCGGACTGCGAAGACTGCGACCTCGGTCTGGGGAGATTGGCCGGTAAGGTCGATGCCCACTCCCAGCTTGCTCGATGCAGGGGCGTTGACCTTTTTATGAACCATGCCGTTCGTGAAGAACCGAATGGCCTTGAGCCCTTCGACTTCCAAGACTCGATTACGGTCTGAAAGGGGTTGTCCCTGGCTGTCGACCAACTGAACCTGCAGCGCATCATCGATTCGTGCGCCGACCGGGATCGGCTCGTCGGGAATCGACACGGTGACACCAATGCCCTGCGCATCAAGAGAAGACGCAAGGATCCCGGTCAAGAGCGTCGACAGTAGTAAGGGTCGAAATCGTTGGTACGAGATGCTCACAACGCGAGCGGCGATGGTGGTCATTTCCGTCCCCCAGAAGTTGATGAAGAGGTTCTGGAGGGTTAGTCGGACATCCGTGCGGAAATTCTCAGGGAGTTGTCCAACGAAACCGATCGATGGGTTCGCTGCTCGGCTTTGGGAGCGGGCGCCGTTTGGCCCTTCCCACGACAGCATTTCGCGGGCCACAAGCTTGGGAGCTGCGAGGCTCTCCTCGATGAAGGAATTGAGCTCCAGAAAAGTGGCGCGGGAGGAGCGCTGTCTTTGTGCTCTGTTCTGACGGCTCTGCAGAGCCTGTCACTTCAGGGGCGCCCGGCGAGGGGCTGGGCACCCCTTCGCCGGCTCGTCCCGAAATCAGGGCAGATTCTCGGCGGCCCGCGCAGGGCCTCACCCCATCTCACGGCGTCGCAGCCGAGCCCCCTAGGACCCGGGAGCAGATGGCCATGAGTTTTTCAGCAACCTGCTAGCAGGCTGCTGAAAAAGTCCGCTTCGCGGATTTTCCAGCGCTGCTAGCTATTCGTTCCGAGAGGGGCTACGCGCCCCTCTCCGGCCCAAGAAGCGTGGTTCTTGGGCCTCCTCTCCCGTCGCGGCGGCCGTGCCGCCCCCCGG
>JBCCHV010000053.1 GCA_039028635.1 Acidobacteriota bacterium | reverse complement strand
GGCGAAGCTCGGTCGAGCCCTCGGCCACCGAGAAGAAGAAGGTGAAGGTGCCGTCGTAGCTGGTCGGGGCATCGACGAACACGCGCGGATTGGAGAGATCCGCGAAATTGACCGTCGGGTAGACGAAGGCGGCGTCGTTGACCACCTCGCGCAGCGCCGCCACCAGGCCGAAGCTCGGCACCAGGAAGGTCATCGGGTTCGACGACGCAACCTTGATGTTGCTCTCCAGAACCTCGCCGGTGATGCAGTCGCCATCGAGCTGAATCACCAGGTTGTAATGGAAGAAGCCGCTCGGGGACTGGGCGCTCGCCGACGTCTGAATGGTGGCACCCCACCAATCGTTGTCCGGCATCTGCGCCTCCGAAGTGGTCCACAGACCACCCGGATCGGCCAGCGGGTTGGGATCGTTGCCGGTCCAACGGCCGACCAAGCTGGCCGCGTCCGTGGTCCCCGTCAGCAGGGGATCGGCGTAGAGCAAGAACTCGAGCTGACGGTCGCCGACATCCCAGTGCTCCAATCCGTCGACATCCGCGCCGCCGGTCTCACCGTCGAAGAAGCTCAGGGTGAACTCGCTCGACGTCGAAGGCACCGTCAAAGCGATGCTGACGCCCTGCTCCAAAGTCTCGATGCCCGGGCAACCGAAGCCCAGGAACCGACTGTCCGTCGGATCCGCCGAAGGAAACGCCGCAAACGGCCCTGGGCCAATCTGCGCGACGGCGCCCGTCGCCAAGAAGGTCGCGACGGCAAAAATCAAACCTGACTTACACAGTGTTTTCATCTCAGTCTCCAGTCTCCAATCTCCGCCTCGGATTCGCTGACAAATGAGGTCACGCGCTCTGATTCGAATGTCATGTACCGCTCGTGAGTACAGGTGTACCACCGGCGCGTCAGGGGAGCGTCAGGGGGCCTGGACACTCCGCAGTGACGTGATGGCTCGCGAGCAGGGACCTTGTTTTTAAATTTCTGAACATAGGAAAAACCAGCTATCCCGACGGTCAGAGGATCTCCCAGGCCCGTCAGGAAAATGTCAGGGGGCAATCTGAAGAATCTGAATGAATTCAACTTCCCCGAATTCGCGCAAGAAAAAGGACGAATCCCTCGGTCCGGGCTCGCGATCCGTTATGATCGAAGACTGAGCCTTTGCCACACGTTTCCCGACCTCTCCGCACCCTCCCGCGGAAATCTGGACCGTCTGCGCTGACTTCGGCCATTCCGAAACCGTCATGCAGCCCTCGCCGGAGCTCGTCCGATGAGCACATTAGAGATCCGATTGCTAGGCGGGTTTCAGGTGTTCCGCGATGGGCGCCCGGTGGAGCGCTTCGAATCGCAGAAGGTTCGCGCCCTGCTCGCCTACCTGGCGAGCCATGCCGATCGGCCGCTGAGCCGTGACCAGCTCGCCGGCCTGCTCTGGCCGGACCACGAGCAAGCCACCGCGCGGCGCAATCTCCGCCAGGCTCTCTACAATCTGCGCAGCAACCTCGGCTCCTCCGAAAAGGACGCCATTCGCAGCGCCCATCAGGCGGTGCAGCTCAATCCCGAGATCGAGTATTGGCTCGACGTCCAGGCCTTCGACAAGACCCTGGAGAGAGCCGCCGTCGAAGACGACGACCAGCTCCGCGCCCGCGAGCTGGCGCGCGCTAGCCAGCTCTACCGGGGCGATTTCCTGACCGGCTTCTTCGTCAAGGGCAGCGAAGCCTTCGAGGACTGGCTGGTCGCCGAGCAGGAGCGCCTGCGCGACGCCGCCATCCAGACCCACAAGCTGCTGGTCGAAACGCTGCGCAATCAGGGCGAGTACCGCGACGCGGTGCGCCACGCCCGGCGCCTGGTCGAGATGGACCCGCTGTCCGAAGAGTCCCACCGTGAGCTGATGCAGCTCTACGCCATCTCCGGCCGCCGCAGCCGCGCCCTGGCCCAGTTCGAAGACCTGTCGAGCCTGCTCGAGCGCGAGCTCGGGGTCGAGCCGATGCCCGAGACCCGCATCCTCTACGAGCAGATCCTGCAGCAGGACATGCCGGCCACCAAGGGCGGCAGCGCTGCCGAGCCCCTCGGCCCCTTCGTGCCCCTGGTCGGTCGTCAGCACGCCACCAGCAAGCTGCGCGAAGGCTTCGAGGAAAGCCTGCGCAGCGGCGTCCGCTTCACCCTGATCACCGGCGCCGCCGGTCTCGGCAAGACCCGGCTGGCGAAGTCGGTGATTCACCAGCTCGCCTCCCAGCGTCACACCTCGGTGCTGCAGGGACGAAGCTACAAGAACGGCCCGGTAGTGAGCTTCCAGCCGTTCACGGAGGCTCTCCACGCCGCCCTCTCGGACGATCCACCGCACGAATCGAAGGACCCGCGGAGCCGCCTGCCGGAGCTCGCCGCCGAAATCGCCGGTGCCCTGCCGCCGGTCGCCGAGCCGGCCTGGCGCGCCCCCCTGGAGAGCGCCCCACCACGGCTGCGCTCCCTGCCGGACCTGACGATGCGCCTGTTCGAGGCCTTTTGCGGCCCGCCGACGGCGCGGCATCCGATGATCGTCTTCTTGGACGATCTGCAGTGGGCCGACCCGTCGACCTTCCAGCTCCTCGAGCATCTCCTCGACAAGCTGCGCGGGCTGCCGGTGTGGTTTCTCGGCACCGCCCACCAGGGCCTCGACCCGCATCATCCCCTGGAGCTGCTCCTCCAGCGCCTGTCACCGAAACGCTTCGACCTGATTCCGCTGGAATCCTTCTCGGCTTCCAAGATCCAGGAGATCTCCCGGGTGCTGATCGGTAGCGAGCGCAGCGACGAGCTTTCCGATTATCTCGAGCATCACGGCCACGGCGTTCCACTGCATCTCGTCGAGCTGATCAACCTGCTATGCGACGAAGGGGTCCTGATCCCAGGGCCCGAGAACCGTTGGAGCCTGAGCGACAACCCACCCCTCGACCATCTGCCCCATCCGGAGTCCCTCGATGGTCTGATCGTGCAGCGGGTCAGCCGCCTGCCGACGTCGGCCCGGCAGCTCCTGGTGCTCGCCGCCGTGATCGGCCAGAAGTTCGATGTCGGCCTGCTGCGACGCGCCGCCGAGGAGCACATCGGAGTGGTCGAGATCGGCATCGAGCTGATGCTCGAGCGCTGGTTCATTCGCCAGTTCCCGCGCTACTGGACCGACGACCCCCGCGACCGCGACGTCGTGCTGTGGGCGCGAGGGGCGCGCCGAGGCACCTTCGAGTTCGCCAGCTACCGCATCCGCGAAGCCGTCTACGAGAGCCTCAACCCCCTGCGGCGCCAGCAGATGCACCACCAGGTGGGCAATGCCTTCCGGGAGATCTTTCATGGCCGCGAGCGGGAGGCGGCGGAAGCCCTGGCACACCACTACTCGCTGGCCGGCGAATGGCATCAGGCCTTGCCCTACCTCCACCTCTCGGCGGACAAGGCGGAGCATCTGCAGGACCCCGAGACCGCCCTCTTCTACTGCCGGCGAGGCCGCCAGGCAATGGCCCGGGTGGCGCGCCCGGACGACTCCACCCGCAAGCTCGGCGACGCCCTCCAGGCGATGGAGGAGAGGCTCAGCACGAAGGCCGTCAGCCGCGACGCTTGAGCGCCACCAGCAGGCCGACGACGCCTGCCAGGGCGAAGCCGTTGCTGACCACCACCGCCAGCGGAATCCATGAGCGCTCGCTGAGCAGATAGACCAGGATCGCCCCGTAGACGAAGATTTTCGGCAGGTGGGCGAAAAATCCCGCCCGCGGATTGACCCACCAAGCCCCGGGTCGCCGGGCGGTGCTCTCCACGACTCCGAGAAAGAGCAGCAGAACGCCGAGATAGATCGCCAGGGCGATCCCCACCGGCGGCGCCAACCCGGCCACCAGAACGGCCACCAACACCGCCGCCCAGGTGGCCGAATCGCAGAGCTGATCCCACAGCTTGCCGAGGGCGCTTTCGCACCCCTGGCGTCGCGCCAGGGCACCGTCGAGGGCGTCACAGAGGAGAGCCGCCACAAAGCCGCCCAAGGCCAGCGCGGGAGCCCGTTCGAGGGACCAGATCAGGCTCGCGGCCAGGGCGACGCCGGCACAGCTCAGCAGGGTCGGCGGCACGCCGAGGGCCGCCAAAGGGGTCACCAGCGGCGCCAGGAGAAGATCGCGCAGGCGTCGCACCGCGAGGTAGAGGCGCTCTTCCCAGAGATCCTCCTGCGCCTTGGTGGCACCAACGGACTCGCTCCTCATCAGCTCGGCCATGCTGCGATCACTCCCGATGTCCGGCGGCCAGTGCTCCGCCGCCCCTTCTCCTGCCTTCTACCACAACCTTCGGAGGGGATTCCCGGCGCCCTGTCATCTTGTACGCAGCCAGCACGCCGGGAGATGAGCTACCTGCCGCTGGACCTCGGTAAACTGCCGCCATGGAAGTCGCCGAGCGCACTCCGAAGGGTGCCCTGCTGGCCACCGGCGCCCTGCTGATCGCCGCCGGCACCCTCTACGCCATCGACCCGGGCGCCTGGCAACGGCTGACCGGCCTGCTCGAGCGCTCCGGACCTTGGGGCGAGGCCGCCTTCGTGCTGATCTTCGCACTGGCCACGGTGCTCGCCGTACCGGCTCTGCTGCTGATGACCTTGGCGGTGACCGCCTTCGGCTTTCAAAGCGGCCTGCTGCTCTCGCTGCTCGGCGGTAGCCTGGGCGCCGTGGCAGCCTTCGCCGTGGCCCGCCGCCTCGGACGCGCTGCCGTCGCCCAACGCCTCGCCGACAGCCGTTGGCGAACCGTCGATCGAGCCCTGGCTCGCCATGGCGGTTGGGCCGTGCTGCTCTTTCGACTCCTCCCGATCCTGCCCTTCAACCTGCTCAACTACCTGTGCGGACTGACGGCGATTCGGTTCCGCCACTACCTGCTCGCCACCGTCGTCGGCATTCTGCCCGGAGCGCTGGTCTACTGCCACGCGGCGGCCCAGTTGCCGGACCTCGCCGCCGGTCGCCCGAATCCTCTCGGCATCGCGACGGCACTGCTTCTGCTGGCGGCCCTTTGGCTACTGGTGCCGGCCCTCGCCCACCACTTCGGCGGCGAGGTCCTCGCCGATCTCGCGGACTCCGAACCGACGGACGAGGGCTGATGCGGTACCTGGCCGCCGGGCTCCTCGCGCTGCTCGCCTGTTCGCCGCCGGCCGGCCCTCGCTGGCAGTGGCAGGACACCATCAAGGTCGGTCCCGAGCGCCTCCCCACTCGCGTCGAGCTGCAGCGCGACGCCGCCGGTCGCTGGATCGAACAACGGCGCGCCCTGCGTGGTGAAGTCCTCTCCCAGCGCCCGGCGCCCCAGCCTCCGAGCCCTCGGGGGAGCGAAATTCGGCAGGCCATCGCCACCGTTCGCGGCCATGCCGACCTGACCCCAACGGACCACCTGGGAGGCGGATTCCGGTTCCAGGACAGGCCCTGTCCAGCCCTCCATCGCTGTCTCGAGATCTTCCGATTCGAGGATCGAGCGGGTGCCCCCAGCGAGCGCTGGATCGTCGACCTCGACACCCGACGGGTTCTAGAGCCATGAGACCTCTCCTCCTCCTGGCGTCCTTCCTGCTCGTCCCCGCCGCCGGCGCCCAACCCCTGCCGGAGTGCCACCCACCGGCGCGCTACGTCGCCTGGCCGGAGGCCGATCCCGTTTGGCAGCTTTGTATTCAGCGTCCGAAAGACGGCGGCGGCGCCACCGGATCCGGCCTCGAGCTGCAGCAGGTCTTCTTTCGCGGTCGCCCGGTGCTCGCCCGCGCCCAAACTCCCGATCTCGCCGTCCGTCACCTCGAAGATCCGGAGAGCCCGCTGTGCTCCGGTCGCTGCTTTACCACCTGGAGCCGCCAGGAGCTCGCCTTCGGCATCGACGGCGAGCGCTCCCAGGGTTGGTTCGAGACCGCCCGGCCGGTGGTGACGACCTGCGATCGAGCCCGTCCCCAAAGCTTCGCTGGCAATTGCCCCTGGGGCGAACCCTGGGCCTGTCAGTCCGGTGTCGCACTCGAGGCCGGCGCCGACCGGCTGCAGCTGACCTCCGAGGTCGGGGCCGGCTGGTCTCGCTACACGCTGCGCTGGGTGCTCCACCGGGACGGTCGCATCGAGGCCCTCGTCGGAGCCCTCAGCGAGGGCCGGTCCTGCGCCCGCACGCCGCATCATCACGAGGTCACCTGGCGCTTCGACTTCGATCTCGGCGGCCTGCGCCGGGACGAGGTTTCGGGCCCCGACGGCCTCCCCTATCGCACCGCCGGACGGCGCTCGCGACAACTCGATGGCGATGCCGGCTGGCAGATCCGCGACCCCAAGAGCGGCCGTGGCTACCGCCTGGTGCCGGGGGCCGCGGACCTGCCCTTTCCCCCCGGAGAGCTGTTGGTAACCACCTACGGGGACCCAGCCCCTGCCGGGAGTTGTGCCGAGGAGGGCTTCGGAGATGTGGTGGGCAGGGCGCTCGCCGGCGAAGACCCGGTGCTCTGGTACCGCGCTCGCGCCTTCGTCGACTCGGACGCCCCCTATCGCTGCGCTTGGCTCGGCCCAACCCTGTTGCCGACCGGCCACTGGGGCCAAGCCGCGGACCAGCTTCTCTTCGCCGATGGCTTCGAATCCGGCGACACCTCCGCCTGGTCGGCTCGGCAACCGGCGCCGTAAGCGTTCTTCTTCAGGAAGAGGCCGCCGCGAGGGAGCGCTGCAGTGCGGCGCGCACCGCCTCGGGCGAGTACTCGCGCTCGAGACAAGCTCGACCGGCCGCCACGAGCTGCGCAGCGAGGGCCGGCCCTTGCATCAGCTCATCGAGGGCGTCATGCCATTCGGCCACCGAGTCGGCGACCAACAGCTCGCGCCCGCCTTGGCCGCGGGTGCCGGCGGCGGCCCAAGAGGAGGCGATCACCGGCACTCCGGCTCGCCAGGCCTCGAGAACCTTGATCGGCACTCCGGAGCCACAGCGCATCGGCGCGATGGCGACTCGCGCCTGCGCCAGAATCGGTTGCAGATCCGGCGGCGACTCCACCAGCTCGGCGCCGCGAGTGGCGCGCAGCAACCGCCGCAGGGCCCGCGGCGGCCGCGAGCCGGCAACCACCAAGCGCGCCCGCGGACGCTTCTCGGCCCAGCCTCGCCAGACCGACTCCACGAACCACTGGATGGCGTCGGCATTGACGAAGTAACCGAGATTGCCGGTGAAGACCAAGGTCTCTTGATCGGCCCCGGTGGCCGGCGTCACTGGAGCCGGGGGAACCAGAATCGGCACGACCGCGAGCTCGCCACTATCGCCGGACAGGCGTTGGGCCAGCGCCCGGCGGTCCCGCTCGCATACCAGCCAGGCATTGCCAGCCCGTTCCACCAACCGGCCCTCGGCGCGCAGCAGGCGCTGGGCTTCCCAACGCAACAGCGGCCGCATCCAAGGATGGTCGACCCGTGCCCGGTGCTCGAAGTTGAGCGACAGACTGTCGATCAGATCGCTCACCATCGGACGGTCCCCGAGATCCGGGAGGTGCAGCACCTGACGGGCCAGCAGCAGGACGACGAGATCCACCCGCGGCGCCCAGCGGCGCAGCCGGCGACCGAGATCGGCCTGAAAGAACAGCCCGGCCTGCAGCGGCATCCCCGACCTCAGAGCACGCAGCAAACCGCGCACCTGGGAGCGGCGTCGGCGCCGGTAGAGCTCGACCTGCACTCCCGAAGGCGGCGCCACCGCCGGCCCGCTGGGCTGGGGGGCCAGCAGCTGCACTTCGTGCTCTTCGCCCAACAGCCGCAGTAGCTGTTCGGCGCGCAGCTGATCTCCACGGCGCGCCGGCCAGGGATAGCGCCCGGCTACCAGCAGAATCTTCAAGGGGGTCCGACCGCGCCCCTCAGACCAGCTTGAGGAGGTGGCCGAGCTTTTCGCGCTTGGTGCGCAGATAGTCGCGACTAGTGTCCGTCGGCGGAATCTCGAGGGGTACACGATCCTCGATCTCGAGGCCGTAGCCGGAGAGGCCGACGTACTTGCGAGGATTGTTGGTCATCAGGCGCATCCGCCGCACGCCGAGATCGCGCAGCACCTGGGCACCGATGCCGTAACCCCTCAAGTCCGGTCGGAAGCCGAGCTTCTCATTGGCTTCGACGGTGTCGTGGCCCTGGTCCTGGAGCTCATAGGCGCGCAGCTTGTTGAACAGGCCGATACCGCGACCCTCCTGCAGCAGATAGAGCACGACGCCGCGTTGCTCTTCGCGAATGCGCTCGAGGGCGGCGAGGAGCTGCAGGCCGCAGTCGCAGCGCTCGGAGCCGAAGATGTCGCCGGTCAGGCACTGACTGTGAACCCGCACCAGCACCGACTCATCGGTCGTGACGTCGCCCATCACCAGGGCGATGTGCTCCTCGCCGGTGACCTCCGACTCGTAGCCGTAGATACGGAACTGGCCGTAAGCCGTCGGCAAGTCCGGAGCCGCCACCTGTCGCACCAGCGTCTCGGTGCGCAAGCGGTACTCGATCAGGTCCGAGACGGTGATCATGAGCAGGCCGTGCTTGTCGGCGAATTTCTTCAGGTCGGGCACCCGCGCCATGGTGCCGTCCTCGTTCATGATCTCGCAGATCACGCCCGAGGCATCGCGCCCGGCGAGCACCGCCAGGTCGACCGAAGCCTCGGTCTGGCCAGAGCGCTTGAGCACCCCACCGCGACGCGCCCGCAAGGGGAAGACGTGACCCGGCCGCAGCAGGTCCTGGGGCCGCGTCGCGGGATCGATGGCGGTACGGATGGTCGCCGACCGGTCGGCCGCCGAGATGCCCGTCGAGACCTTGCCGCGTGCCTCGATGGACACCGTGAAAGCGGTTCCGAAGGGGGTGGTGTTGTCCTGCACCATCAGCGGCAAATCGAGCTCGTCGCAGCGCTCCTCGGTGAGCGCCAGGCAGATCAGTCCACGGCCGTGGGTCGCCATGAAGTTGATCGCTTCGGGAGTGACGCAATCGGCGGCGATCGCCAGATCGCCTTCGTTCTCGCGGTCCTCGTCGTCGACGATGATCACGAAGCGACCCTGGCGAAACTGCTCGAGGGCCGCCTCGATGGAAGCGAATGGGGACGCCTTGCTCATGCTTTGTAACTCCGGAGTTCGGGGTGGAGATCCCTCGCAGGAAAGAGGATGAGAGAGCCCACCAGAGGGCTTTCAAAGTCTAACAGACCGCCGGCGAGAGCTGCCGCCTGGGCACTGCTCCAGCGATGGCGGGATTTGGTTGCTGTCTGCGTAGCTCTCGACGAGGCCCGTCACCGGCCGATCGACAACACCGACGCTGCCAGGGGAGCCCGTCATGCTCGACCTTCGACTCTCGATTCTCACCACCATCGCGGGCACCTTCGCCCTGCTGCTCGCGGCCAGCGGGCTCGCCCAGGACAACGGCGAAGTGATCTCGCTCCAGCCCATCGCCGGCTTCTCCGACCTCGCCGACTACATCGAGCAGGTCGAGAAACGTCCTGCCCCACCGCTCGACGCGGCGCGCTACGCCGCCCTCTCGGACATCGACCTCTTCGGACTGACCTACTGGAGCGATGGCCTGAGGGTGAAGGGCTTTCTCCTCAAACCCCGCTCGCCGGGGCCTCATCCGGCGGTGATCTACAACCGCGGCGGTAGCCGCGACTATGGCTCGTTGACTCAGCCGACGGCCTCGATTCAGCTCGGTGAGCTCGCCCGCATCGCCCGCGCCGGCTACCTGGTGGTGGCCAGCCAGTACCGCGGCAACGGCGGCGGCGAAGGTCAAGAAGAGTACATGGGACGGGACCTCCAGGACGTCCTCAGCCTGATCGACCTGCTCGATGCCCGCTCCGACGTCGACGCTTCGCGCCTCGGCATGTTCGGCTGGAGCCGCGGCGGAGCCACCACTTTCCGCACCCTGACCAAGAGCCGTCGCATCCAGGCGGCCGCCGTCGGAGGGCCGGCCGTCAACTACCCGCGGATCATTGTCGAAGCGCCGGAGATGGGCGAGTACTGGTCCGAGTTCGTTCCCGGCTACCACGACGATCCCAAGGCCGCCATGGCCGCCCGCTCGGTACTCTACTGGCCCGATAAGCTGCCTCGCGACGTCCCCCTGCTGATCGTCCACGGTGCCGAGGACGCGCGGGTCGCCACCGACGACATCCTCTCCCTGGCGCTCAAGCTCGAGGGCCTCGACATTCCCTACCGACTGGTGGTCTACGAGGGTGGCGACCACGGCCTGAGCGGTCATCGCGACGAGGCTCTCGGGCAGGTGATCGGTTGGTTCGACCGCCACCTCGCGAACTGAACGGCGCCGAACGGCGTCGCGTCCGCGCCCGACCGGGCTGCGTCAGCTCAGTCGGCATCAGGTCCGCCCGCCAACAGATCGTCGAGCTCATCGCCGTCGGCCAAGGCGGCGCACCAGCCGAAGCCACCGGCCGAGACCAGCTCGCGACCGGCGGCGAGGAGCGCCGTCTGAGCCGCCCGCGCCAGGGCTCCGCCGACGCTCAAGCGCCTCGCCCCCGCCGCCGCCAGATCGGCGACGGTGGCCCCGGCGACCATCGGCGCCAGCACGTTGACCGGTCCCTCGAGAGACCCGGTCACTGCTTTCACCTCGTCGAGGGTCCGCAGGCCGGGCGCATAGAGCACGTCGGCTCCAGCCGCCTCGAAGGCCTGCAAGCGACGGATGGTGTCGTCGAGATACTGACGCCCGTGGAGCAAGTTCTCGGCCCGCGCCGTCAGGGTGAAAGGAAAAGGCAGCGACCGGACCGCCTCGACCGCCGCCTGCACCCGCTCGACGGCCTCGGTTTGGGAGTAGATGCGCCCGGCCGAGCCGCCGCTCCAGTCCTCGATCGAGCCGCCGACCACCCCCACCTCGGCGACCCGGGCGATCGCCTCCGCCACCGCCGCAGGAGAATCACCGAAGCCGTTTTCGAGGTCGACACTCACCGGCAGGTCGGTGGCGGCGCAGAGCTCACGGCAATGGTCGACACACTCGGCCAGCGAGACCTCCCCATCGCGCCGGCCCAGGGTATTGGCGAACCCGGAGCTGGTGGTCGCCAGGGCCTCGAACCCGAGGCCGGCGAGCAGCCGCGCCGATCCCGCATCCCAAGGATTGGGCATCACGAAGGCCCGGTTGCGCTGATGCAGCGCGCGGAAACGAATCGCTTTCTCTGCCTGGGTCGCCATGGCGGGTTCCTTTCAGTGCTTCTCCAAATCGGCCTTCACGGCCTCAAGGTGGAGTGTGCCGCGCCCGGAGCCGACCACCAAGCGTTGGCCCCAGGAAGTCCGGTGGGGTACGTCCCGGGCCAGCAGGGTGCGCCGGCGCACTTCCAGACCGGCCTGGCGCCAGCCCTCCGGCAGGGCTTCGCCCTCCACCAAGTGCTCCATCGGCGG
Source organism: Acidobacteriota bacterium (assembly GCA_039028635.1). NCBI lineage: Bacteria > Pseudomonadati > Acidobacteriota > Acidobacteriota bacterium. Next base: position 37,272 of record JBCCHV010000053.1, on the reverse strand, counting down.
CAACCCCAGGCGAACGCGATAGGCGTCGTCCTCGAACACGGCATAGTTGATCAAGGCCGTCAAGCGCGCTCCGGAACGACCGACGGCGGCGATCCGCTGGAGTACCTCGACGTCCGGCAGGGCGACAGCGCGCAACAACGAGCCCCAGGGGAAGTTGACCGTCAGGCGGCTCGCCAGACCCTCGAGATCGCCCGGCAGCTCTTCGACCGCAGCAACCACGAAGAGCGCATTCGGCGCACCGCCCCGGGCCACCTTGCTGGCGGCCCGCCGCGACGAACGCCGCATCGCCGCCTGCACGGCATCGAGGCCGAGGCAGAGAACCTCCGGCTCGCGGCGGGCGCGATCGAGCACGAAGCGCCCGTCGCCGGTCCCGAAGTCGACCGCCATCTCGCGATAGGCGGTGGCCCGCTCGACGAGCGCTGCGCGGTCCATTCCATGGACCTTCTTGCCGACAACGACCCTCATTCGCCGCTCTCCGGCTCCCGCAGAGGGTCCTCATGCTGCAAGTCGAGCACCGCCTGATAGGCCTGGCTCCGGGACCAACCGGTGTCCGCGGCCAGCGCCCGGGCCAAGGTCCGGCCCCGCACCCCCTCATCGAGCAGCGCCCGAAGCAGTCCTGTCGGGAGGTCTCCCGTCTCCCCTGGAGCGACCGCGACGACCAGCGGCGCCGGGACCTCCAGCCCGGCCGTCGCCAGCTCCGCGGCCGTGCCCACCCAGGACCGCTCGTCGGCGGTGCCCATCGCCGCCAAGATGCTCAGACGTCGCTCCCCGAGGAGCGACAGCACCTCCGTCGCCAGCTCCTTCGGAGCCAGCCGGACGTCCGTCAGCACGGTGGCTCCGGCCGTGCCCTGCAAAGCCCGTAGGCGGCGACCGAGACGTGATCGATTCTTGATCACGGTGCGATCGAGACAGTGCCCTTGCCCTGTCAGGCCGCCGGCCGCAAGACAAGCCGTCCACGGCGGAACCCCTGCAACCGCCGCCACCGGAATGCCCTCGGCCGCGGCCCGGTCGACCAGGTTCCAGAGGACGCCCTGGGCGCCGAGATCGAAGACCGGTGAGACCAGCGCAAGGCGCTCCCCGGAGCGCAGCCGAGCGAGCAGAGGGGCCGCCTCGAGAGCCAACAGCTCGGTAATGCCGAGGCCTGCGGCCAGAGGCTCGAGATCCCCGAGACGCTCCGCCGCGATCGCATCGACCGCTGCGAGTCGGAGTCTCACCTCGGCATCCAGAGCCTCGAGACGCGGCACCGGCAGGGCCACCAAGGTCAGCGCCCCGGCGGCCTCGGTGAGCTCGCTGATCTCCACTCGCAGCTCCGCCTCGGAATCCCTCAGGGCGTTGACGAAGGTGCGATCGAGGTCCTTCGCCGAAGCCGTCGCTCCGTAGGCGAAGGTGTTGCCGAAACGGCGATCACCGCGCCGCAGGACGAGGGTCGGCCGGACCCCTACGAAGGCCGGCACCGTCGCTTCCAGCTCCTCGACCCGCTCGCCGTGGCGCAGCCTCACCCGCACCGAACCGCGCAGCCCGGCGACCTGGCGAGGATCGAAATCCGCCCTCACGCCGACGACGCAGGTGGCGCGCGACGTGATCTCCGCTTCGCGGGTGAGCTCGAGGGTCTTGTGATGGCTGGCGCGGAGGTTGCGATGCCCCCAGCAGCGGAAGGCGACGCTGCGCTTCACCGCCGGCTCCGGCCGGCGACCGGGCTCACGGCGCGGCCCCCGGAAAGGCGTAGAGGGCGAGAAACTCGACGTTGCCGTTGGCCTTCTGCGACCCCCGCCCCTGAATCGGCGAGCGCGTGAAGGCGAGGACCTCAACGCCGCTGGCGCGCACTTCTCCCTGGACCCGCTCCGCCACCTCTTCGGCGACCTCCACCGGCAGCACTCCCTTGCGCAGCAAACGCTTCTGCTCCGGCGTCACCTCGTACTGCGGCTTGACCAGCGAAACCACCCGTCCGCCCGGCGCCAGCCATCGCCGAGCCACCGCGATCGAGTCCCGCTGACGGGTCCAGCCGAGGTCCATCACCACCCGATCGACGGCCTCTGCCGGTGGTTCGGCGTGCAGGACATTGGTGCGCTCGCGCACCTCCACCCGCGAATCCATGCGCAGCCCATAGTCGAGAAATCCATAGCCGGTGTCGACGGCGATCACTCGTCGGGCGCCGTGCTGCAGCAGACAGTCGGTGAAGCCGCCCTTGCTACAGCCGAAGTCGGCGCACAGCATGTCCGCCACCGAGAGTTCGAACTGCTCGAGGGCGTGCTCCAGCTTCTGCCCCCCGCGGGAGACGTAGGTTCGCATCAGGGCTCGCTTCGAGGAATGGGCTGGAAAGGTCGGTCGGAAATCACCTTAGCATGCACTCTCGCAACGGATCACGCCTCAGAAAGACGTCCCGAGACCGAATCCCACCGCCACGTCGCTGTCGCCCAGGGAGCTTGTCGAAGGGCCATCCGACCTCGATCCGCAGGGGCCCGATCGGGGACAGGTAGCGCAGCCCGACGCCGGCGCGCAGGTCGGAGCTCTCGATGTCGCGCCAATCGGCCCACACGTTGCTGATGTCGAAGAAGATCGCCCCCTGCAGTGGACCGGCGATCGGGAAGCGGTCGTCGAGGTTGACCAGCAAGAGACCGTTGCCGCCGGCTGCGATCAGATCGCCGGAGGCGTCGTCCCCTGGAAAACCCTCAGGCAAAGCACTTTACCAGCCAATAGAGACAATTGACATTCAGATTATTTTTATGCATCGCGTTACTTGAAGATATAAATTTAACTTTTCTTATGTATCATCTCCAAACTCGCGAATTGTCGCGGGCTCTCAAAACAAGGAGCACTCATGAAGAAACTCATTGCCCTGGTAAGTCTCCTCGCTCTGACGAGTGTCCCCCTCTACGCCGCCGGCGCAAGGGATGCGGTGGACCGTCCTCCGCAGAGACCGGCAACCTCCAGCGAACCCGCCAGCGGTGAGGTGATCGAGGTCGCGATCGCCGAGGTCAGCTACCGGAACTGTCTCGCTGCCGCCCACGTCGGCTGCGGCTACGGTGAAGTCGAGTCGATCGATTGGCGCGGCGGATTCTTCGGCATCGGCTCCTCGTGCAGCTTCACCTGCTCCGAAGAATAGCCACGACCGAATGCGCCATTACCAAGGAGTCACCAAGTTGATGCGATACCTTGCCCTTCTCGCCATAGTCACAATGACCATCGCCTTCGCCCTTCCGACTTTCGCCGCCGACGACCGCACCGGCGATCGCGAATTCGACTTCGTCATCGCCAGCCCGATCGGTCCCGAAGGTCCGGGATCGATGGCCGACCAGATCAGCTTCAACCAATGCCGGCGAAGCGCCGAAAACACCTGCGGAGATGACGGTGTGGTCGAGTTCGACCATCGCAGCGGCTTCCTGGGAATCGGCTCGCGCTGCAGCTTCACCTGCGGTAGTGAGTGACCAAGAGAAAGGACCGATTGATGACCGTTATGCGTTGCCTCGCCGTAATCATCCTGCTCCTCGCCGTCTGTGCGCCCACCTTCGCCGAAGGCCATCGCGGGGGTGATCGCGAAGTCCGTTTCTCCTCCGCCGCACCGGTCGGACCGGCAGCGCCGGTCGAATCGATCGCCGACGCGGTCAGCTTTCGTAACTGCATGAACACCGCCGTGGAGCAGTGCGGCGTCAACAATATCGACGAATTCGAGCACCGCTCGGGATTTCTCGGCATCGGCTCGTCGTGCAGCTTCACCTGCGGCGACGAGTGAGCCACTAAGCCCGAGCTTCTCTTCCAGCGGCCCTGACACCAGTTCGCCGTTGTCCCGGAGAAAGCTCTACCAGGACTCGCCCGCGATCTCGGGCGAGTCCTGCTTCCGGGGCCCTCCCCGGATCACCTCAGAAAGACGTCCCGAGACCGAAGCCCACCGCCACGTCGCTGTCGCCGGGGAGCTTGTCGAAGGGCCATCCGACCTCGATGCGCAGGGGCCCGATCGGGGACAGGTAGCGCAGCCCGACGCCGGCGCCAGAGCGCAGGTCGGAGCTCTCGATGTCGCGCCAATCGGCCCACACGTTGCCGGTGTCGAAGAAGATCGCCCCCTGCAGTGGACCGGCGATCGGGAAGCGGTAGTCGAGGTTGACCAGCAAGAGACCATTGCCGCCGGCCGCGATCAGATCGCCGGAAGCGTCGTCGCCCGGGAACAGGGTTTCGTCGGCAATGCCGAGACGATCCCGGCGGAAGGCGCGATGGGTCGACGATCCGCCGGCGAAGAAACGCTCGGCGATGAAGATCTCGGAGCTCGGCAGGCCGAGCTCCGGCGGGATCACGGGATCGACGATGTCGAGGTCCGAGTAGGGCTCGATGCCGCCGAGGCGCACGCTGCCGGCGAGCACTCCGGCCTTCCCCAAGGGCTGGTAGTAGGTCTGCTGCAGAAAGACCTCGAGGAAATCCGCCTCCGTATCGATGGCTTCGACGGGCAGGGCTCGCTCCAGCCGCAGGATCGAGCTCCAGCCGCTGGAGGGGTTGAGAGGATCATCGCGGCGATCGATCTGCAGGCTGGCAACCAGGCTGGAGAGGCGCAGGGTTTGATCCTCGCGGGCAAAGGGCTCGTCCGCCGGGCGCAGATCCGCCGGCACCTGATTTTCGACCCGCCGGTAGCCGGCCGAAAGGGCCGCCCTGCCCCAGGCGAAGTCGTGAAAGGTCTCCACCCGGGCGCCGCGGCGGGTGAGCTCGAAGTCTTCCGCCGGGCCACTGCGCAGGTCGAGGGCTTCTTCGATCCAGAAGGCGGAAAAGGTGAGCGGCAGGCGCTGGCCTCGCGGGCGATCGAGAAACAGGCTGAACTGTTGGCTTTCCTGCTGCACCCGGGCATTGATGGAGAAGCTGTCGAAGCGCCCCGTGAGGTTGCTGTGGACGAAGCTGAAGAGGCCGCCGAGGCCGGCTTCCGAGTCGTAGCCAGCACCGTAGGCGATGCGGCGCGCTTTGCCTTCCTCGACTCGGATCACGACGTCACGGGCCTCGCTGCCGAGGGCCGCCGGCATGCGTTCGACGCGCACCCGGCGGAAGACCCCGAGGCGCAGCAGCCGGCGCTCCGCTTCGCGCAGGTTGCTCAAGCTCGCCGGATCGTCGGCAGAAAGGGCGGCGACCCGCAAGATGGCCGCCGAGGAGCTGCGCCGATTGCCTCGCACCAGCACCCGATCGACCACCGTGCGCGGCCCCGGGATGACCTGCAAGGTGAGATCGACACGGGTCTGATCATCGTTCCAGACCTCTTCCGCCGAGAGCTGCAGGCGCTCGTGGCCGAGGCGCTCGAAGGCCTCTCGCAGCAGACTCAGGGAGCGGCGCAGGCGCTGCGGATGGAAGGGCCCTCCGGGGTAAACCTCGAGCTCGTCTCGCACCGCCGCGAGAATCTCCAGCGGAAAGCCCTCGAAGTCGATCGAGCCCACTTCCTGGCGCGGCCCCTCGTCGATCGGAATGACCAGCGTCAGGCGATCGTCCTTGTTGGTCACGCCGGGGTTGGCGATGCGCACCCGGGTGAAGCCTTCGAGGGCGTAGAAGGAGCGCAGATTGGCGAGGTCCGCCGCCAGATCGGTCTCCACCAGGCGCCCCGAGCCGAGGGCGAGGAAGCCCTTCGGCGAGGTCTTGATCAACCGCGCCAGGCGCTCGTCCGAGAAGGACTCGTTGCCTCGGAAGCCAACCTCCGTGAGCTCGAGCACCGGTCCCGGATCGATGGTGAAGCGAATCCGCCACTCACCGTCGACCTCTTCTTCCTCGGTCGTCACCTGCACTCGATAGTGGCCGCGGCGCTGGAAGTGGGTGCGTAGCCGATCCTCGGTGAGCAACAGCAGGGCTTCGTCGTAACCCTCGCCCTCGGCGAAGGGCAACAGGCCCTTGCGCTCGAGCTCACGGCTCTCGACCCCGACCACCTCGACTCGCACCAAAGGCCCGACCCGCATCTGATAGCTGACCACGGCTCCCTCGCCCTCGGTGGTGACCGTCGGACGGCGCACCAAGGCCTGCCGGTAGCCCTGCTCGAACAGCCAGCCTTCGAGTCGATCGGCATCCTCCGGCAGGCGATCCTCGAGCAAGGGGGAGCCCGGTCGCTGGCGCAGCTCGGCGAGCAGGTCGTCGTCCCCGAAGCTGCCCAGCTCGCCCAGGAAACGCACCGACTCGATCAGTGTCCGGGGGCCGGCCTCGACCCGGTAGACGATGCGCGCCACCTTGCGCTGGTCGTCGATCTCGGGCGCCAGCACCACCCGATTGCTGCGATAGCCGGCGGCGAGAAAGAGGTCCTGCAGCCGGTAGACGCCGCGCACCAGGCGCGACTCGACGAGGGGCTCGCCGGCGCGCTGCGGTAGGGCGGCGAGAAGCTCTTCCCGGCGCAGGGCGCCAATCTCACCGACCACCTCTACCGCCTCCACCTGGAGGTTGGCCCACAGCACCGCCACCAGCACCACACCGCCATCCCCTTGCGGCCGCTGATAGAGGGCGACTTCCGAGGCCAAGCCGCTGACCTGGAGGTTGACCAGGCTGCGCCGCACGGCGGACTCGGTGAGCGCCTCGCCGACGGCGACGGTGAACAGCTCTCGCACCTCCTCGAGATCGCCGAGATCGCCGTCGCTGCGAATCTCGATCGCCCGCAGCACGGGATCCTGAGCCCAACCGGCGGTCGCCGAGATGACCACCAGGACGCACCCGAAAAGCGCCCGCCAGAGCATCAGAAGCGGTGCTCCAGACGCAGGTCGACGGCGTAGGTGTCGTCGCCGTCCTGGCTCAGAACCACGGTCAGGGCATCGCTCACCTGCCATTCGACCTGCAATCGATAGTCGAGATCGGTCGACGGATCGCTGGTGTAGGTGAGGAAGAGATCGCGCGAGATCTGCTTGCCGACGGTGAAGGAAAGGGCCGAGTCGCCCTCGGCGCTGGCCACCGGATTGACCCGGAAGCGGTCGAAGCCGAAGAGGCTGTTGACGCGTTCGCCGAGGAGGTTCGCCGCCTGACCATAGAGAAAGGTCTCGACGCCATCGGACGAAGCGGCGCCGGCGCCGAAGGGCTCGCCCTCGGGGCGCCGGCCGGTCGCCAGCAGGGAGAGGATCTCGACCTGCGACAGAGCCGGCTCCGAGGTCAGCTCGGTGGTGAGCTTGTCGAGGGTTCCGGAAATCGCCAGCCGAACCTCGTGGCCGGCGACCTCGGTCTGCGCCAGCAGGTCGATCACCGGATCGATCTCGTAGCGCGAGTTGAAGGTCACCCGACCACGCTCGACCCCGTACTCGACCTCGCCCTGGGTCAGGGTTCCGCCGGGCTCCAGGTCGACCAGACCGATGATCACCGGCACGGCGGCGGTACCGCGCAGGGCGAGGTCGATGTCGCCGCGCAGGTCCGCCAGGTTGTTGCGGATGCGCAGCGCCTCCGGGCCGCGAATGTTGATCGCCAGCTCGAGGGAACCGAGCACCGCGTCGGCCTCCGTCACCTCGACGCGATCGCGCTGCAGCATGCCGCGCAGCAGCTTGGGCAGGCTGACCGGCACGTCCTGGAGATAGAACGCCCGCTGCAGGTCGACGGTCCCCGCCACCTGCGTTCCACCGCCGGCCACGGGAGTGGTCACCAGGGCGGCGTCACCGCGCACCACGAAGCCCTCCGGGTAACGCAGCGTGACGTCCTCCATGCGAGTCTGGAGGCGATAGTCGAGGTTGCCGGCAAGCAGCTCGGCGAGGTCGAGCTCTCCGGCTGCGCGCGCCGTGCCACCGGCGAACTCGGAGGTCAGCCGATCGAGAATCACCACTCCGGGATCGAACAGCAAGCGCAGATCCACGGCATCGAAGGAATGGGGGAAGCCGGCCATCACCAGCCGGCCCTGCTGCAGCTCGCCGAGGCCGTTGATCGCCGGCGAGGCCAGCGGCCCGCGAACGGTGGCGAGCAGGCTGAAGGTGCCGTCGGCCTTGAGGGTGGGCAGGGCGAGGCGCAGCCAGCCGGCCGACAGACTACTCTGAACGTTGAGCGCCAGGCTGGCTTCGGCGAGGTCGACGACGCCGGCGGCGAAGAGCTCACCGCTGCCCTCCCGCTCTTCGACAAAGAACGACTCGAGGCGCAGCTGGTCACCACTCCAGCGCGCCCGAATCGGCTCGACGGCGTTGATCTCGCGTCCCTGAAAGGCGGCCGAGAAGCGATCGAGAACGATCTCACCGGCGAGGTCGTCGAGGGGACCGCGCAGACTGGCCTCGCCGGCGAAGGTGCCGTCCAGGCCCTCGACTCCCGGTCCGGCCGCCAGCCGCAGGCAGTCGAGCAAGCGCTCGGACGAGAGGTCCCAGCGCAGGTCCAGCGCCTCCGCCGAGGCGGCGCCACCGCCGCGGATCTCGGCCAGGCCGAGCAGCGATCCGGAGGTCTCGACGACACCATCGCGCCAGCTCGAGAGTAGCGTCGCTGGCGGCAAGGCCTCGGCGCCCAGCATCACCTCCTGGGAGCTAATTTCGAGGTCGACCTGCGGCGCCGAGCTGGTGCCAGCGACGCGCGCCACGATCGCCACCTCGCCGGCGAGATCGCCGCCCGCCGTCAGCAGCGAGAAGGGCCACTCTTCGAGACTCAGGGAGGCACCTTCGAGCTTCCCCTCGAGGGCGCCATCGGCGGCGCGCCAGCTACCCCGCGCCGTCACCGGTCCGGCCGCCGGAGAGATCTCCGCCCGCTCGACGGTCCAGCTTTCGGGACCACCGCGGACCTCGAATCGGGTGGCTCCGAAGGGCGACTCGGCGACCGACAAGGCGGCCACCTCGCCGCGCGCGACGATCCGCGGCGCCGCCACCTCGCCCGCGATCTCGACGCTGGCGTCGAGCTGGCCGCCGAGCTCCGGCGCCCCCGCGATCAGCGAAGCTGTTCCGTTCAAGGGCCAGCCCTCGGCCCGGCCGGCGAGGTCGAGCCCCGGGCCGGAGAAGGGGACTCGGCCACGCAGCGCCAGCTCACCTCCCTCGGCCTGGGCGACGAGATCGACCTCGGCGGTGGCGCTGTCGACCAAACGCAGCTCGCCGCGCAGCCGATCCACCCTCCGCTCCGCCAGTTGCAGGCGGGTGAAATCGAGGTTTGCAGCACCGCTCGCCTCCCCGGCGGTGAGCTCGAGGCGCGCCTCGACGGTTCCCCGTCCACCGCTCCAGCTCCACGGCAGGTTCGGCGCCCAGGGCGCCCACTCGCCGGCATCTTCGGTCGTCCCGAAAATTTCAAAGGCGCCGTTTGCGGTCGCCAACTCGTAGTCGCCAACCGCGGTCAGAGCCGAGGTGCCGTAGGTCGCCTCGAGGGCCTCGACGGTGATCGAGCCCGTCGCCAGGGTCACCCGACCTGCGCCCGCCGCCGGCAAGCGCTCGGGACCGGACCAGCGAAAGTCCGTCGCTCCGCGACCGGCCAGCACATCCGACAGCGGCGCCCGGAAGGACAGCTCGCCCTGCAGTCGACCGCTGTCCTCGAAGCCGGCGATGCCGTGGGGTGCGAGCAGCTCGGCGATGGCGAGATCGGAGTAGTCGAGATCGGCGGTCAGCTCCTCGACCTCGGCCAAGGCGATGGCCGCTTCGCCGGTTACGACTCCTTCACCGTGACGCAGCCGTAGCGGCGCGAAGCGGAAGCCACGATCGTCTCCGGCGAGGCTCAGAGCGAGCTCTTCGAAGCTCAGGCCGGCGGCGGTCAAGCGCGGCGAGGCGACCTCGGCCCGCACGTTCCAGCCCGCCGGATCGGCCTTCAGGGTGCCATCGGCCCGCCAAGGCCCGGCGATCTCGTCCTCCAGGTAGCCGACGCGCCGAGCCCAGCCGGCGTCGCCCGCAAGATCGAGCGCGAAGTCCGCTTCCCAGGGCACCTCGCCGCTCCAAAGCAGGTCGCCGGAAGCCGTCACCCGGAGATCCTCACCGTCCAGCGCGAGCTCGTCGACGGTCACGCCGTCGGCGGTCACCAGCCCGCGAAGGCGCAGGGCGCTGGGCCAGGACTCGGCCCCCGGCAATTGGCTGACGAAACGATCCGCCACGGCGTGGAATCTCAGATTCGCCGGCCCCTCGCCGATCGCCCGCAGCGACAGGCCGTCGGCCGACAGGTCGAGCGGCAGCTCGAGCTCGGCGAAGCGCATGCGACCGTTCTGCACCGACAGGGTGCCGATCTCGACCTCCAACCCACCGCCACCGTCCTCACCACCACCGAAGTCCGGCAGATTGAGGCCTTCACTGCTGCTTTCGATCAGCAGCGCGGGCTCGAAAACCTCGACCCGCGCTAGCTCGAGAACGGACTGCCGGAGCCGGCCGAGGCCAACGTGGACCCGAGCTCGGGGAATCTGCGCCACCGGCGTCGCGGCCGCCGTCGGTCCGGCGAGCACGATGTCGCGCCCTTCGACGGTCAGCGGTAGCAGGCCGACCTCGAGACCACCGATGGTCAGCGGGCGATCGAGGGCGGCGCTCGCCCGTTCCTCGGCGAGGGCGATCAGCCGACGCTCGATCGGCGAGCTGTTGATGGCCAACAGGAGGATGGTCGCCAGGCCGACGACCAGCACCACCGTCCAGATCAACCACCGCAGTAGGCGCCGGCGCCGGGAGCGCCCGGTCATGGCCGCATCCGTCTCATGTCTTGGTCGGGGGCTCCACTCCCGCCACGCCTCCGCCCCAGCGCAGCTTCCCCCGCAGGCTGTCGTAGAAAGTCCGGCCGCTCACCTTGACCAGGTGGACGACCTCGCGGGAGAGCTCGACGGCAACGACGTCGCCACCGGCGAGCTCTTCGCCCTCCTGGCCATCGAGGGTCAGGAAGACCTCCTCGCGGGAGGTCTCGAGGGTCACCTCGACCCGCGACGAGGCGGGAATCACCACCGGCCTGAGGGTCAGAGTGTGAGGACAGATCGGCGTCACCACCACCACCGGTAGCTGAGGGACGACGATCGGGCCACCGGCCGAGAGGTTGTAGGCGGTGGAGCCGGTGGGACTCGAGATGATCACGCCGTCGGAGCGAAAGCGCGCCACCAGGTGGCCGTCCACCCGCACCGTCAGCTCGATGATGCGCGCCAGAGCTCCCTTGGTGATCACCGCATCGTTGAGAATTCGGAAGCCGCTGCGCCGGCCATCGGGCGTGACGTGCTCGGCATCGAGCAAAGCCCGCTCCTCGATCTCGAAGCGCCCTTCGAGGACCTCCACCAGGCTGGGGTAGAGCTCGCTGCGACTGACCTCGGTGAGGAAGCCGAGGGTCCCAAGATTCCCACCCAGGATAGGAATCCGCGGCAGGGCCCGGGCGGTGGCGAGCAGCGTGCCGTCGCCGCCCAGGACGACGACCAGGTCGAAATTGCGATCGCCACCGAAGGGCGGGGTTCCGCCGGGGGCGACCTGGCGCGGCGACAGCACCGCCTCGAGGCCCCGCCGTTCGAGCCATTCGGCGACCTCCCGGGCGGCCTCACCGGCCTCCTCGCTGGTCCCCTTGGCCACCAGGCCGACGCGCTGAAATTGCCTGTCGTCGTTCATTCGGGTCCTCGCAGCCAAACGAAACTCTCGCGGTTGCCGCCGGCACCGGGCAACGCCGAGTCGATCAGTCCCAGACGTTCGAGGCCGAGCTCTTCGAGACTTCGAACGGTGTTCTCGACGGTGCGCTCTCGCACCTCTTCGTCGCGCAGAATACCCCCTTTGCCCAATCCGCCGCGGCCGACTTCGAACTGCGGCTTGACCAAGAGGAGCAAGAATCCTGCCGGCTCCAGCAGGGAGAGCATGGCGGGCACCACCAGGCGCAGCGAGATGAAGGACAGGTCGGCGGTCACCAGGCGACAGGGCTCGGGCAGGAACCCCGCTTCGAGCTGGCGAGCATTGACGCCCTCGAGGGCCACCACCCGTGGATCCCGCCGCAGCGCTTCGGCGAGCTGATCGCGGCCGACGTCGACGGCATAGATCCGCCGCGCCCCGCGTTGCAGAAGACAGTCGGTGAAACCACCGGTGGAGGCGCCGACGTCGAGACAGGTCCAGCCCGCGGGATCGAGGGCGAATCGATCGAGCGCCGCGGCGAGCTTGCGGCCGCCGCGCGAGACGAAGGGTTCCGCCTCTCCCACCACCTCGACGCGGGCATCCGCCGACACCTGCGTCGCCGGACGCGCCACCGACCGTCCCTCCACCAGGACACCGCCGGCCTTGATCGCCCGCTGGGCCCGCTCGCGGCTGGCGAACAGGCCGCGCTCCGTCAGCAGGCGATCGAGGCGGGTCACCGTTCGGCCTCGCCGACGAAGGGCAGCGCCAGCACGAAGAGCACCAGGCGCTGCACCTCGGTGTCCGCCCAGTTGTTCTCGAACAGGCCCGCGACGTTGAAGGCCACCAGGGCGAGCAAGGTGGCGAGATGGAGATCGCCATCGCCGGTGGCGAAACCACCGCGGCTGCGGAAGCCGCGCCACGCGGCCGCCAGCGCGGTCACCATCAACGCCAGATAGACCGCCAGCGCCGGCAGGCCACGCTCGGCGGCGAGCTGCAGGAAGCTATTGTGCAGGTGAGGCACCCAGTAGCGGGGCGCCGACGGCGAGCGGTAGATGGCGTAGCGCTCTTCGACCTGCTCCGGCCCGAGCCCGAAGAGCGGACGCTGGGCGATCATTCGCAGGCCGGCCTCGGCCATGCACAGGCGGTCGTAGTTCGAGGGATCGGTGAGATCCCCGATCGACGCCACCCGGTGGAGAACCGGCACCGGCAGCAGCAGAACGATCAGCACCGCCGCAGGAACGTAGGCCAAAAGCCACCGCGGCCGCTTGAGCACCACCAACAAGGTCACGGCGACGGCGAGACCGAGCCAGGCACTGCGCGTCAGGCTGACCAAGAGGGCGATGTTGAGGATGGCGAGGGCCACCCACCGGCCCCAGCGCAGCCAGCGCTTTCGCGGTGGCGTGCCGGCGGCGAGGCGACCGAGAAGGAGCAGATCGCACACCAGCAAGAAGTGCGAAAAGGTCATCCAGTGGGAAAACGGCCCGCGAATGCGCTGCTCGAGATCACCGAACCCGATGGTGAGCTGAGCGAGGCCGAGCAGAGCGACGATCAAGCCGAGCAGGATCAGCGCATCCACCAGCCGCCGCGCCAACGGAATGTCGGCGATCAGCGCCAGCCCCAGCACCAGGGTGGTCAAGGTGAAGAGCTCGGAGAGGGCGGTCAGGCTCTGACCGGGCTCATAGGAGAAGGCCACCGCCGCCACCAGCAGCAGCGAGTAGAGCGCCAGCAGGCACAGCAGCCGGCGGCGCGCAGGAGTTCCGCCGGCGCGCCGCCAATAGCGCGGCGAGGCCAGCAGGGCGAGGCCGCCGAGGATATTCGACGCCGCCAGGGCGGGCAGGCTCAGCAGATGACCGGCATAGAGCCAAAAAGCCCAGGGCCGACGCGCTTCAGCAGCAGAGGGGTCGGGTGGAGAGGCCATGCGCACCATGGCGATCGCCTCGGGAAGGATCGACTACCGACCGATGACCGAGGCCGGGAGCGCTTCGTCGATCAGCATGATCGGGATATCCGAGACGATCGGGTAGACCAGGCTCGAAGCCTCGGCGAAGAGCCCTTCTTCCACCTCCGGCTCCTCGTCCCGAAAATGGGAGCGGTACTTCTCGACCAGCTCCGTGCGAACCTCTTCGGGCAAGGCGACCACTTCCAGCTGGCCCTTGGACTTGGGACAGACGAGAATCTCGAGAAGCTCAGGATCGACAGGCATTTCGGCAACCTCCAGGGCCGGATCGTAGCACAGCGGGAGCGCCTCCAAAGGCGATCCGAGGGCTCCTTTTTCGACTTCGGCGGAGCCTTCCGGCTCAGCCTCCCAGCCGCCGGCTGAACACCACCACCAGGGACTCGGCGCCGGGATTCGAGTCGTAGAGAACGCCATTCGACAGGTGGTAGAAGGAAAGGCCCAGACGGGAGCGCTCGGTCAAGCCGACGGAGAGCTCGAGACCGGAGCGAAACTCCACCGGCCCACCGAGGTCTTTGCCATCGCCGGCGGAGTAGATGCCGCCACCGAGAAACGGCGTCAGGCGCCAGCGCTGCGACAACCACCAGTCGTAGCGAAAGCTGCCATAGATGTAGTAGGCGCTCTCTTCCGTCGCCATCGCCCCGAACTGGACGCCGAGGGGAATGCGGTGCCGCCCCAGGGGCAGCTCGAAGGTGCCCAGACGCAGCTCGACGCCGACCTCGTTATCGCGCTCGTCGTTGAGCACATTGAAGACTCCGGCGCTGACCACCAGCTCACTCGGCTCGAAGACCTGCGCCGAGGCCGAAACGGCGGTCAGCAACAGCGTCGCCGCACACAACAAGACCCACCGGGTGGATTGCTTCACCAAGCCCCTCGTCTCCTCTGAAACGGTTCAGGAATCGCGCGGTATGAGCAATCGCTCGACGGTCCGCGCCCGGCCGGTGGTCTCGTCGACGTCGACCACGGCGCCGGCCAGGCGGACGTCCCGCTTGGCGACTTCGAACGGCACGTGGGTCTTTCTCAGGAAGCGCTCCACCACCTTGTCGTGGCGCATCCCGATGACCGACTCGTAGGGTCCCGTCATGCCGACGTCGGTGATGAAGGCGGTACCTTGCGGCAACACCCGCTCGTCGCCCGTCGGAACGTGAGTGTGGGTGCCGAAGACGGCGCTCACCCGGCCGTCGAGAAAGAAACCCATGGCCTGCTTTTCGCTGGTCGCCTCGGCATGGAAGTCGACCAGAATCACCTTGACCTCGGGATCGAGCTCGGCGAGCAGCCGATCGGCGGCGGTGAAGGGCGAATCCAAGGTGCCCATCAGCGCCTGGCCTTCGAGGTTGAGGGTCGCGACCGGCACCCCGGCCGCGCTCCGCCCGACGTAGAGCCCGCGACCGGGATTGGTGTCCGGGTAGTTGGCCGGTCGCAGCAGCCGGGGCTCGCGCTCGAGGATGCCGCGCACCTCGCGCTTGTCCCAAACGTGGTTGCCGGTCGAATAGCAGTCGATCGGCAGACGCTCGAACTCGGCGAAGACGCTCTCCGTCACCCCGAACCCGCCGGCCGCATTCTCGATGTTGACGATCGAGTAATCGATCCGATGGCGGTCGATCAGGCGCGGCAGTTGCTCGGCCAACACCCGTCGTCCGGGCTTGCCCATGACGTCACCGACGAAGAGAAGCTTCATTACCTGGCGTACTCGAT
This sequence comes from Acidobacteriota bacterium, assembly GCA_039028635.1. Taxonomy (NCBI): domain Bacteria; kingdom Pseudomonadati; phylum Acidobacteriota; species Acidobacteriota bacterium. Next base: position 22,212 of record JBCCHV010000053.1, on the reverse strand, counting down.
GGCGCGGGTTTCGCGGATCACCGTGACCTTGATCTGGCCCGGATAGGTGAGCTCCGCTTCGATCTTGCGGGCGATGTCCTTGGACAACCAGATGGCGTTCTCGTCGGCGATCTTCTCGCAGTCCACGATGATGCGAATCTCGCGACCGGCCTGGATGGCATAGGTCTTCTGCACCCCCTTGAAACCACCGGCGATCTCCTCGAGCTTCTCCAGCCGCTTGACGTAGGTCTCGAGGATCTCCCGCCGCGCTCCGGGCCGCGCCGCCGACAGGGCGTCGGACGCGGTCACCAGCACCGCTTCGACGGTCTCCGGCTCGTAATCCCCGTGATGGCAGGCCATGGCGTGGATCACGGCTTCGCTCTCGCCGTACTTGCGCAGCAGATCGATGCCGATCTCGAGATGGGAGCCATCCATCTCGCGGTCGATGGCCTTGCCGATGTCGTGCATCAGGCCGGCCCGCTTGGCGACGTGAACGTTGGCCTTGAGCTCCGCCGCCATGGTGCCGGCGAGGAAGGAGACCTCTTTGCTGTGCTTCAGGACGTTCTGCCCGTAGGAGGTGCGGTAGCGCAGGCGGCCGAGCAGCTTGACCAGCTCCGGGTGGACGTTGGCGAGGTTGAGCTCGAGCACCGCCGCCTCACCTTCCTGGCGCACCAGCTCTTCGAACTCCGCCTTCACCCGCTCGACCACCTCTTCGATGCGAGCCGGATGGATGCGGCCGTCGGTGATCAGCCGTTCGAGCGCCACTCGGGCGATCTCGCGGCGATAGGGATCGAACCCCGAGAGGATCACCGCTTCCGGCGTGTCGTCGACGATCAGGTCGACGCCGGTGGCCATCTCGAGGGCGCGGATATTGCGCCCTTCGCGGCCGATGATGCGCCCCTTCATCTCGTCCGAGGGCAGGACCACCACCGAGACGGTGGTTTCCGACACATAGTCCGAAGCCGAGCGTTGGACCGCCATGCCGATGATGCGCTGCGCTTCGCGATGGGCCTTCTCGCGCGCTTCGTCCTCGATCCGCTTGACCAGATGGGCAGCATCGATGCGCGCCTGGTCCTCCATTAGGCGCAGCAGCTCTTCCTTGCCCTGCTGGGCGGTCAAGCCGGCGATCTGCTCGAGCTTGTGGCGCTCTTCCTCGAGCAGGCCGGCAAGCTCTTGCTCCTGCTCTTCGACCTTGCGCTCGCGGGTCTCGACGGAGCGCTCCTGGGACTTGGTGTCCTTCTCCCGGCGACCGACGTCGCGGGCCCGCTGGTCGAGGTCATCCTGCTGTTGATTGAGCTTGCGCTCGAGCTTCTCGAGCTCGATGCGATCCTTGCGAGCCGCCTTCTCGAACTCGCTGCGCGCCTGGAGCAGCTTCTCCTTCGCGACCAGGTCGGCCTCGCGCAGCTTCGATTCGCCCTGGCGCTCGGCATCGGCGAGGAGCTTCTCGACCTGCCGCTGGCCATCGGCCAACAGGCGCTGGCCGGCCCGGCGCTGAAACCTCCACCAGACTCCGAAGGCCACGGCGAATGCTGCCAACAGCAGCAAATTCGCAGTCCAGTCGATGTTCTCCATGGTGCCCCCTATTCCTCCACGGGGGGCGAGTCGATCGGCGATGAAGGCGGAAGGCATCCCCCGCGAAGCCGTGGGGCTGCCGCGTTTAGAACCTGAAACGCGCCAGGTGGGTGTCCGCGCTGCGAGCCATTAGCTCCCTACAGACGCAGGGCTTGCACAAGCCCGCAGGTGAAGACTCCCGAAGTATTGGTGTTGGTTCTACGATTGCTTGACCCATCACCAACTGCACAGGGGATGCACATCCATTCCAATCTTTTCATCCAGGGCGACCCTCGCGGCCATCTGTTTCGAGCACTGCGGCCAACTCCCCCGCAAGGGCCATCACCTTTTCTTTGATCTCGACCCGTACCCCTTCCTCGTCCCGCCGACTTCGAAAGAGCTCGTCCGCGATATTCAAGGCCGCCAAAATAGCGATCTTGCCGCGATCAACGGTTCGGACCTGCTCGGAGATTTCGCGCATGGTGCGATCCACATGCGCCGCAAGCTTCTCCAGATGCTCCCGGTCGTCCCGGCCTCGAACGCTATAAATCGCGCCGAAAATCTCCAACTCAGTCGTCGAAGGCTGCGTCTTCTCGGCGTCCATGATCATTCCGGTCCCGCGCCACAAATGGCTTACTTACAGGGACTTGAGGGCAACTATAGCACACCCGACGAGGCCTCCAGGGAGGGCTTCCGGGGCTTTTCCGACGCTACTCCTCGAGAAGCTCTTCGAGACCGTTGGCGAGCGCTTCGACGCGCGTGCGGATCTCGGAACGCTCTTCCTGCCAACGGTCGGCGCCCTGCTGCTCGAGCTCTTCGAGGCGTTCCGCCATCCGCTGATTTTCCTCGCGCAGACGACGGATCAGGGTCGCCGCATCGCGCACCTTCTCTTCGAGCACTCCCAACCAGCGGTCTTCTCCGCTCATGCCTCCCCCTTCCAGGCGAAACGCTCCGTCAGGTGGGCCATCAGAGCCTGCTGACGCTGATTGACCTCTTCCTGGGTCAAGGAGCCCGCCCGCGATCCGTAGACGAAATGACAGGTGGTGTTGACCGCCCCCGACGGCACTCCGCGACCGACGTAACGGTCCTTCAGGCCGAAGAACAGCAGGTCCTCCGGACGGTTGGCCTCGATCACCGCAGCGATCTCCGCCCACGGCGTGTCGAGGGCATGGGTGAGGGTGAAGTCGGCATCGACGTTGGGGAAACGAGACGGCAGCTTCACCGGCCCGGCAGCGCTCGCCTCGGCGAAGGCGGCGAGGTCGATCTCGGCGACCAGCAGCGCCACGTCACCGTCGGCGTCGAGCTGGCCCAGATAGCCCACCGGCCGCTCTCCGAGGAGAACTTCGGCGGTGGTTCCCTCGACCAAGCCGGGCAGCTTCGCGGGTCGGTAGCCCAGCGCCACCCCGGCGGTCTCGGCGAGGCGCTCGACCACCCCCTTGAGGGCGAAGAAGTCGATCTCGCGCGCTCCGTCCCAGGGCTCTCCCAGGGAACCGCCGGCGAGCAACGCCAGAGTTTCCGTCTCGAGGGCCGGCAGCTCGGCATCGGCACCGGCACGGTGGAAGACCGTCCCGACCTCGAAGAGGCGCACCGAAGGCGCACCGCGCCGCAGGTTGAAGGCACCGTTCTCGGCCAGTCCCGGCACCAGCGAGCGGCGCATCCAGCGATAGCGATCGGACAGCGGGTTGGCGAGCTCGAGGGGCTCCGACGGCAATCCCAGAACCTGGCTGAGGGCGGGACAGGCGGCATCGGCCTCGGCCGACAAGAAGGCGAAATTGACCGCTTCGGCGTAGCCTTCCGCCCACATCCGGTCGCGCAGCCGCTCGCGCCGCCGCTGAGCCGGCGAGGCGGGAGCGTCGGATCCGCCGACGGCGGGCAACGCCGAGGGGATGTTGTCGAGACCGAAGTGACGCAGTACCTCTTCGAAAATGTCGGCTTCGTAGACCTCACCGCCGGGACCGGCCGGGAAATCGTAGAGCCGCCAGCTCGGCACCGTCACCCACCAACCCCGCGGCTCCAACGTCGGCTCGAGGTCGAAACCCAGACCGCGCAGCCAGCCTTCCGTCTGCGACGGTGCAATGGCGACCCCGGCGAAAGCATCGAGGCGCTCGATCTCGAGCCGGCCGCGGCGCGGCGACGCCTCGTCGACTCGCGCATCGACCCGTCCCGGAGCGATCTCGCCGCCGGCGACTTCGGCCATCAGGCGAGCCGCCCGATCGACCACCCAACCGCAGGCTCCGGGATCGGCGCCGCGCTCGAAGCGATGGCAGGCATCGGTGTGCATGGCGAGGGCGCCGGCCGCCTTGCGCACCCGCTGGGGCTGGAAATGAGCTCCTTCGATGAGCACGTTGACGGTCTCGCCGGTGACCTCCGAATCGAGGCCACCCATCACACCCGCCAAGGCCACCGCCTCGGCGCCGTCGGCGATCACCAGGATCTCCTCGTCGAGCTCGCGCTCCTCGCCGTCGAGGGTGGTCAGGGACTCCCCGGGGCGTGCCCGCCGCACCCGGATCTCGCCGCCGCCGATCTTGTCGAGGTCGAAGGCGTGAAGGGGCTGGCCGGTCTCCCACAGCAGGAAGTTGGTCAAGTCGACGATGTTGTTGATCGGTCGCGCCCCGATCGCCTCGAGGCGGCGCCGGAGCCACTCGGGACTGGGCCCGACGGACACTCCGCGCACCACCCGCGCGACGTAGCGCGGACAGCCCTCCGGATCATCGAGGTGCACCGCGATCTGATCGCTGGTCGGCACGCCGCTCTCGTCGACCCGGTGGTCGAGCGCCGCGAGGGGGCGCCCGAGGGCCACCGCCGCCTCCCGCGCCAGACCGTAGTGACTCATGCAGTCCGGGCGGTTGGTGGTGACATCGACATCGAGCAGCAGGTCGTCGCCGGACTCCTCGACGGTCTCGACGGCGAGTCCGACGTCGGTGAGGGCGCGCGCCAGGTCGTCGATCGACTCCGGCAGCTCGACGTACTCGGCCAGCCAGTTGCGCGAGAACAGCATCAGCCTTGCACCTGCCGCAGAAGGCGCTCGTCGTTGTCGAAGAGCAACCGAATGTTGGGAATGCCGTAGCGGATCATCGCCACCCGATCGACGCCCATGCCGAAGGCGAAGCCGCTGTAGACGCGGGGATCGATGCCACAGCCTTCGAGCACCCGCGGATCCACCATGCCGGAGCCCAGGATCTCCATCCAACCGGAGCCGGAGCAGACCTCACAACCCTTGCCGCGACAGAAGGGACACGTGATGTCGACCTCCGCCGAAGGCTCCGTGAAGGGGAAGTAGCTGGGCCGCAGGCGGACCCCCGTGTCGGGCGAGAACAGGCGCTGGATGAAGGCCTCGAGGGTGCCCTTGAGATGGCCCATGGTGATGCCCTCGGCGACCACCAGGCCCTCCACCTGGTGGAACATCGGCGAGTGCCGCAGGTCGTTGTCGTTGCGGTAGACGCGCCCCGGACAGATCACCCGGATCGGAGGCTTGCGGGCCAGCATGGTGCGAATCTGCACCGGCGAAGTGTGGGTGCGCAGCAGCAGACCGTTCTTCAAGAAGAAAGTGTCCTGCGTATCCCGCGCCGGGTGGTCGTGGGGGAAGTTCAGGGCCTCGAAGTTGTGGTAATCGGTTTCCGCTTCGGGGCCTTCGGCGACGCTGAAGCCGAGCTCGGCGAAGATGCGCTCCATGTCGCGCACCACCAGCGTCACCGGATGCAGGCTGCCCAGAGCGGCCCGCCGACCGGGCAGGGTGACGTCCACCGCCGCCTGGCGGCGTTCGACCTCCGCTTCGGCACCGGTGAGCTCCTGATCGAGGGCCTCGAGGCGCGCCTCGACCAGGCTCTTGAGCTGATTGACGGACTGCCCGAAGTCGCGGCGCTCGGCGGGCTCGACATCCTTCATACGGCCGAGGAGGCCGCGCACGATGCCGTTCTTGCGCCCCAACCAAGCCAGTCGGAGGCTTTCCCAGGAGGGCCGATCGGTAACCCCGCTGGCCTCCTCGCCGAAGCGCCGCGTCAGCTCCTCCAGGTCGACCCCGGGAGCGGACATGCGATCAAGCCTCCGCGGCGGCCGGTTCCTCGAGGGACTGCTTGGCGAGCTCGGCGATCTGGGCGAATGCGGCGCTGTCGTGCACCGCGATCTCCGCCAGAGCCTTGCGGTCGAGCTCGGAGCCGGCGGCCTTGAGGCCGGCGATCAGACGGCTGTAGCTCAAGCCGTGCTCGCGGGCGGCGGCGTTGATGCGCACGATCCACAGGCTGCGCATCTGACGCTTGCGCTGGCGCCGGTCACGGTAGGCATAGGAGAGGGCGCGATCCACCGCCTGCTTGGCGACGCGGTGGTTGTTGCTCTTGGCCCCGTAGTAGCCCTTGGCCTGCTTCAGGATCTTCTGACGACGATTCTTGCGGGTATTCCCGCGCTTGACACGTGACATCGATGAACCTCGTTTCTGCTTCCGGGGAGGGAAGCGGTCAGGCCGGAGCCTCCGAGCGGCGAAGGTCCGGCTTCGGCCCCACTGGACAGGTTCGTTCCAGCAGCAGCCGAGGATTTGTTCCGAGACGGGCTACGCGCCCCTCTCCGGCCCAAGAAGCGCGGTTCTTGGGCCTCCTCTCCCATCGCGCTGGCTCCGCCAGCGCCGGGCCCTCGGGCCCGGAGGCAGGCTGCCGACGCAGATTTTCAGCAGCCTGCTAGTTGTGCAGGACTTCCTTGATGATCTTGGAGAAGCCCGGCGAAACTTCCGTCGACTGGCGCAGATTGCGCTTCCGCTTGGTGGTCTTCTTGGTCAGGATGTGGCTGGTCATCGAGTGATGACGACGCACCTTCCCGGTTCCGGTGACCTTGAAGCGCTTGGCGGCGCCGCGGTGGGTCTTCTGCTTCGGCACGATCGTTACTCCTGAGAGCTCACGGCTCTGGTCGTTGGTCCGCCGATTGGTAGGCGCTAGCGGACTCGAACCGCTGACCTCTACCGTGTGAAGGTAGCGCTCTAACCAGCTGAGCTAAGCGCCTATCCCGCGCAGGCGGTGCGGCGAATGGTAGGCCCGAGCGGACTCGAACCGCTGACCTCTACGATGTCAACGTAGCGCTCTAACCAGCTGAGCTACGGGCCTTGATTCACCGCCCGACGGACACAGTTATCCGTGCCGTCGAAGGTTGGCGAGGCTAGCAAAGGACTTTCCACAGTGTCAACCAAAGGCGCCCGAGATCGTCACCGCAGCGACGCGAGGCAGAGATTCACATACTCACTGCGATTGCTATCATCGAAAGGTGACCGACGACCCCACCGACCAGGCCCCGGAGAAGTCCCACGCCAAGCGCTCCACGCCGCGCTCGCGTCAGCTCATCCCGCGTTTCGCCGACCAGGGATATGGCCGCGACCAGATGGCCGAGCGCCGCCGCTGGGTGGAAGAGCAGACCGGTGCCCGCCTCGAGCACGTCGGTCGATTCTCGGTCGACTCGCAGGCGATGCGCGGCAACATCGAGAATCCGGTGGGAGTCGCCCAGGTACCGCTCGGCATCGCCGGACCGCTGCAGGTCGAGGGGGAGCACGCCCGCGGCATCTTCTACGTGCCGCTGGCGACCACCGAAGGCGCCCTGGTGCGTTCCTACGAGCGCGGCATGACCGCTCTCACCCGCTCCGGCGGCGCACAAGCTCGCATCTACCGAGACAGCAACCGCGTGTCGCCGATCTTCCACTTCGCGGATGTCGCCGCAGCCCACGACTTCGCCGGCCGGCTGGAGCAACATCTGCCGGCGATTCGCCGAGCCGCCGAAGCCACCACCCAACACGGCAAGCTGCTCGACGTCACCGCCCTGCCGGCGGGCCGCCAGGTGATCGTCGACTTCGTCTACTCGACCGGCGACGCCCACGGCATGAACATGATCGTACGCGCCACCGACGCCGCCTGCCGTTATCTGCAGCAGCACGTCGGCGGCGACCGCTATCTGGTGTTCAGCGGCTACAGCGCCGAGAAACGACCCGCCGGATCGCTGCTGCGCGGCGGCAAGGGCAAGAAGGTCGTCGCCGGCGCCCGCCTGCCCCGCCGAGTGGTGCGGGCGGTGCTCGGCACCACCGCCGAGGCGATGGCCTCGCTGTGGCGCGACACCGTCGTCGGACACCTGACGAGCGGCTCCCTGGGCTACTGCGGACACTACGCCAACGGCCTCACGGCGCTGTTCATCGCCTGCGGCCAGGATGTCGCCAATGTCGCCAACTCCTGCCTCGGGCTGACCCAGCTCGAGGCCACTCCGGAGGGCGATCTCGAGGCCAGCGCGACGCTCGCTTCGCTCACCCTCGGCACCGTCGGTGGCGGCACCGGCAGCGGCACCGCGCGCGAGTGCCTCGAGATGCTCGGCTGTGCCGGCACCGGCGGGGCCCGCAAGCTGGCCGAGATCACCGCCGCCACCGTTCTCGCCGGCGATCTGTCGATGGCCGGCGCGATCGCCAGCGGCGAGTTCGTCCAGGCCCACGAAGCCTACGGCCGCAATCGCCCGCCGGAGAGCCGGGACCAGGACTCGTGAAGCGGCGGTTTCGCGGCCTGCGCCAGACCGGCCCGCGACGCCACTACGACGCGGTGGTGATCGGCGCCGGCATCGGCGGCCTGGTCAGCGCCAACCTGCTCGTCCGTCAAGGGCTCTCGGTCCTGCTGGTCGAGCAGCACTACATGGTCGGTGGCTATTGCAGCACCTTCCGCCGCGCTGGCTACACCTTCGACGCGGCGTCGCACTTCTATCCCCTGCTCGGCAACCCGACCACCCTCACCGGCAAGCTCCTCGCCGGCCTCGGCGTCGAGACCGAGTGGGTGCAAATGGATCCGGTGGACACCTTCCACTTCCCGGACGGCAGTCGCTTCGAAGTGCCGGCCGATTTCGCCACCTACCGCCAGCGCCTCGACGACCAGTTCCCGCACCAGAAGAAGGCCCTCGACGGCTTCTTCGCCCAGGCCGAGCAGGCCTATGCCCGCGGCCTGATGGTGTATTTCCGCAATCGCCCGGAACGCCTCCTCGGCGACCTTGCGCCGCTCAGCGTGACGGACGTTCTCGACCGCCACATCGACGATCCCAAGCTGCGCCTGTTGTTGACCGCCGACTGTCCTCACTGGGGCTCGCCGCCGGCACGGACCTCCTTTGTCTTCGACTCGATGCTGCGCCTGTCCTACTTCCTCGGCAACTACTACCCGCGGGGCAGCTCCCAGGACTTCGCCGACGAGCTCGCCCGGGTCTTCGAAGAAGCCGGCGGGGAGATCCTGATGAGCACCGCCGCCGACGGCATCGAAGCCAGCGATGGCCGCGTCTCCGGCGTGCGCCTGGCCACCGACCGCGGCAAGCTCAAAGGCCACTATCGGGTGGCAACGGAAGTGGTGGTGTCGAACGCCGACCTGCACCACACCGGTCGCGATCTGCTGCCGGCAGAGATTTGCGACTCCTCCCTCGACGACCGCCCCGGGCAGCGCCGGCCGAGCTTCCCCTGCTTCCTGGTCCACATCGGCCTGCGCGACGTGCCGGACGACGTTCTCGAGCGCGCCCAGGGCTACTACTGGCGCCACTGGGACCCGGACCGGGTGGGCCGCGACGGCTTGATCTGCAAGATCTTCGCGCCCACCCTCTACGACCCGTCCCTGGCACCGCCGGGAGGCCAGATCGTGATTCTGCAGAAGGTCCAGGAGATCGACTACGAAAGCCTCGACCGGCGAGGCCGCTGGCCGCAGCACAAGGCGGCGGTCGAAGGCGAGATGTTCGACCACCTGGCGCGGGTGATTCCGGGCATCGAGGAGAAGGTGGTCGAGCGCAGCGCCGCCTCGGCCCACACCTCCTGGCGCTTCACCCGCAACACCGCCGGCGCCATGCTCGGCTGGGAGATGGCACCGGACCAGCTCGGCGCGGCGCGTCCGGGGCTGGCTGGACCGCTCCCAGGCCTCTACCGGGTGGGCCACTGGGTGCGCCCCGGCGGCGGAATCACGCCGGTCATCGTCTCCGCCCAGCGAGTTGCCGAACGCATCGCCCAAGAAACATCCAACCCCCTTCGGACGCCTCGAAATACGTGAGGCGGCGCCGTTCGCGAGGCGCCGTAAGGAGAGCTTGATGAGCCGACGAAGAAAACTGCTGTGGTGGCTGTTGCCACCGCTTCTCCTGCTGGCCCTGCTCGCCGGCGCCAACCACCGCATCGAAAGCCAGGCGGACCGCCTGGCGACCACCGGCACGGCGGCGATCAAGCTGCTGACGGAGCTCGGTGCCGGCCTACGGGAGCAGGATCCGGCACGCGTGGCGGGATGCTACGCGGACCACTACGACAACCCCGAAGGCGCCCGCTGGAGCCAGCAGCGAACCTCCGAACGGGACGGCGTCGAGGTCTTTCGCTGGCAGCGCGAGGAGGTCGGAGCGGTGACCGACAAGGCCGCCGTCGAGGCGCAGATGGCCCGCCTCCTCGAGGGTGTGAACAGCCTCGAAGTCGCCAAGGCAAAGCTCGGCCGGGTGATCGAGAGCAGCGAAGATCGCGCCGTTGTGGCCGCCGTCCTGTGGCTTCGGGGCGAGCAGGCCGACGGCCACCGCTTCGAGAGCCAAGCCTCCCTGCGCCTTCACCTCGAACGCTCGGAGCAGCCCACCGCCGGCTGGCAGATCACTCGCCAGGAGCTTCTCGAAGGCACCACCACCCTCGGCCGGGGCGATGGCTTCGTCGATATCGCGGCGGCGGCAGGGCTCGACCATCGGGGGCGCATCAATCCGCGCTTCGCCACCGCCGAGTGGGCTCCGAAGGCCTTCGAGATCCTGCCCTATGGCTCGGCCGGCGTTTCCGCCGCCGACGCCGACGGCGATGGCTGGGTGGACCTCTACTTCGGCGACGGCATCGAGCCCCGCCTCTATCGCAACCTCGGCCCTGGCGAGGACGGCGAGTTGCGCTTCACCGACATCACCGCCGCCAGCGGTCTTCCGGTGGAGGCCGCCAGCACCAACGTCGCCCTTTTCGTCGACCTCGACGAAGATGGCGACGACGACCTCTTCCTCGGTCGGTTCATGGACCAGAACCTGCTGTTTCGCAACGACGGACCGGACGACGCCGGCATCGTCCAGTTCACCGACCTGAGCGCCAACCTGGCAGCGATCGCGACCTTCGTCACCGTCGCCAGCGCCGCCGACTACGATGGCGACGGCGATCTCGATCTCTACCTGGGTCGCTATCTCGATCCTCGCGTCGACCTGCCGACGACGCTCTTCTACACCCGCAACGGCCAGGGCAACTCGCTACTGCGCAACGACGGCGACTTCCGCTTCACGGAGGTCACCGCGAGCGCCGGCGTGAGCGATGGTGGCCTCACCCTCGGCACCGCCTGGGCGGACTACGACGAAGACGGCGATGTCGACCTCTATGTCGCCAACGACTTCGGCCGCAACGCTCTGCTGCGCAACGACGGCCCGGACGAGTCCGGCAACGTGCGCTTCGCCGACGTCAGCGCCGAGAGCGGCGCCATCGACTTCGGCTTCGGCATGAGTAGCTCCTGGGGCGACGCGGACAACGACGGCGATCTCGACCTCTATGTTTCGAACGTCCACTCGGGGCAGCGCTGGTACGGCCAATCCACGACCCTCTACCGCTACCTGCTCAACAGTCTTCGCCAGGGGACTTTGGGGGACGACTTCGACCTCTACCGCGAAATCTACGGTTATACCGGCGCCGACTGGCGGGACTACGGCGACGCCATGGTGAAGGGCAACTCGCTGCTCCTCAACGATGGCGGCCGCTTCGAGGACCGGGCGGAGATCGCCGGCGCCAACCCCTTCGGCTGGTACTGGGGATCGGCCTTCCTCGACTTCGACAACGACGGCCGCCAGGACCTCTACGCCAACAACGGCTGGATCAGTGGGGAAACCCACGACGATCTTTGACTGCCCTACATCTTGGGCGCGGTCGCGCACATCGACGAGTACAAAAAGGGCACCTTCTACAGTGATGAGTTTCGCGGCGCGATGTCGTGGAATGGTTACGAGACCAACAACCTGCTGCGCAACGAAGGGCCGGACGAGCACGGCGTTCCGCGCTATGTCGACGTCGCCATGGCGCTGGGCGCCGATCAAGGGCTCGACGCCCGCGGCCTGGCGATCGCCGATTTCGACAACGACGGCGATCTCGACCTGGCGATCAACAACAATCCCGGCGACAGCGGCGACCCCGAAAGGGCCCGCCCCTCCCTGCTGCGCAACGATGTCGGCGCGCGCCACCACTGGTTGAGCGTCGAGCTCGAGGGCACCGCCAGCAACCGTTCCGCTATCGGGGCACGGGTCACCCTGGAGATCGCCGGCGAACCGCAGACTCAGCTAGTGGTCGCCGGATCGAGCTACGCCTCACAGCATCATCGGCGCCTGAGCTTCGGTCTCGGTGAAGAGCCTCAGGCGGATCGCCTGACGGTGCATTGGCCGAGCGGTCTGGTCGAGACCTTCACCGAGCTGCCGGCCCGTCACCGGCTGCGGATCATCGAAGGCCAGGGCTCGAGCCTGGTGGCAGCCGACGGCACGGGGAATCCGTGACGCCACCGGCCGGCCTCGACGCCGGCGAGTCGCCCCGTCCGCCCCTACCGGACCCACCGACCCGCCTTCACCTCTGGCATTGGCCCACCGAAGCGGGCCTCGCAGCGGCCGTCGGCGGGGCCCTGTCCGCGGCCCTCGACGGAGTTCCCGTCGAGCCGCTCGCGGGACTCGAGCACCCCCTTCCGGAGAAGCCTCTGGCGGCAGAGGTCGAAACCCTCGTCGTACTCGCCGAGCGCCGCACCCGACACACCCTGGGTGAGGCACTCCAGGCTTCGGACCGAGGCCTGGTGGCGGCTCTCGGTGACTGGGTCGGCGACTCCGACCGCGGCTGCGACAGGCGAAGCCTGATCCTGATCTCGAGCGCCCGCATCCATGCTCCCAGCCACCGTCACCTGGGCCACGTCGGCGAGGACGAGCTGCCCCGTCGACCGCCCGAGGACCGGGTCGCCCGGCGCTGGCGCCGGCTCGAGGCGCAGGTGACGGAGATCGCGACCGCAACCGCCACGGCACCGGTGGTGCTGCGACCGACGCCCCTCGCCGCGACCGGGGGACGTGATGTCTTCGGCCGTCTCCTGGCCGGCAAGGTGGCGGCGACTCCAGCCGGCTACGACCCACCGATCCAGTGGCTTTCGTGCGCGGAGCTGGCCGCCGCCATCGCCGCCGCCGTCCGCGGCGAGCTGGCCCCCGGAACCTGGCACGTCGCCCCGCCAGGGGTGGTCCCACTGCATCGGGCCCTGCGCCGCGAAGGCGTTCACCGGCTCCCGATACCCACCACTGTGCTGCGCTGGCTGCTGCGCTGGCGCGGCGACCAACCCGACGCCGTCGAAGGGCTGCGCTACCCCTTCACGGTCAGCGACGCGGCTCGCCGTCGCATCATGACCAGCCCTTCCCATCGCCCACAGCCGCTGCCCCCGGCCAGCCTCGAAAGACCCGTCGCCGAGCTCGAATTCGACCCCTTCAGTCTCGACCGTCCCTATATCGATCGTCTCGGCCGCACCCTGTTTCGGTTCCTCCACGACCGTTGGTGGCGTATCGAGTGGCGTGGCCTCGAACACGTGCCGCGCCACGGACCGGCGGTGCTGGTCGCCAACCACCGCGGCCACCAGCCGTGGGACGGAGTGATGATGCTGCATCGGCTGGCGCGAGATCTCGGCCGCTACCCGCGCTTCCTGATCCATCCAGCGCTGGTCAAACTTCCCCATCTGGCGCCTTACATCAGTCGCTGCGGCGGCATCCCGGCCTGCCGACGCAACGGCGATTGGGTGCTCTCCCAGGGCAAGCTCCTGGCGGTTTTTCCGGAGGGCATCCGGGGCGCCTTCCTGCCCTACCGACAATGCCATCGATTGACCCGCTTCCGGCCCGACTACGCCCGCCTGGCGCTGCGCCATGGAGCTCCGATCATCCCCTTCGTGGTGGTTGGCAGCGCCGAGATCTTTCCCATCCTGGCGAAGCTCGATTGGGATTGGTGGAAGCGCCTCAGCGATTGGCCGACGCTCCCGATCACTCCAACCCTCTCGCTGGTGCCCTTGCCCAGCAAATGGCATATCGAGGTACTCCCGCCGATCGACCCGCGCCAGTACGGAGCCGCCGATGCGGCCGACGACCCGGCCGTCTACCGCGCCCTCGACGCCCGCGTCCGAAGCACCATGGCCGAGACCCTCGGCGCGCTTCTGGCGCGTCGCCCCGGGATCTTCCACGGCTCCGCCTTCGCCTCAACGGATCACAAGGAAACGACATGATGCGAAAGTCCCATCGCCGATCCGCCGCCGGACTCCCCGCCTTGCTGGTCGTCATCGCCCTGCAACTGGCCTGCGGCGGCGCAGGCTCTGGAGTGGAGGTCGGTCGCCCCCTGCCGGCTTTTTCGCTGCCCAGCCTCGAAGGCACCCCGCTGGGTTCCACCGAGCTGGTGGGCCAACCGACGGTGTTGACCTTCTGGGCCACCTGGTGTCAGCCCTGCCTCAAAGAGATCCCGCTGCTGCGCGAGCTCGACGCCGATCCGCGCCTGCGCCTGATCAGCGTGGCCCTCGATGAAGGCGGCGCCGAGGTGGTGCGACCCTTCGTCGCCGAGCGCAGCATCGATTACCCGGTTCTGATCGGTGACCAGGAAACCTTCACCCGCCTCGGCGGCCTCGCCATTCCCCACACCCTGCTGATCGACTCCGAGGGCATCGTTCGCGACGTCGTGCGTGGCCAGATCGTTGGCCACGACATCGCAGCGCGGCTCGACCTGCCGGCTGTCGAACCCGGCGAGCTCTAGGCGCGCCCTCGAGCCTGCGCGGCCCGCCAGTGCACGGGTCGATCGCTCTCACCCCTCAGCCGGGAGCCTCAATCCAGGGCGGCCGCGACCTCGGCGCCTTTGCCGCCACCTCGCCCGTTGGGCTCAGGAGCTTCGACGACTGCGATACCCCGAGAACGACCTACGTGTCGGCAGTCCTGGGCAGCGGATTCTATACGCATAAGTTTAAATAAAAACATTGACTTTTCCGTAAAGATGACTATATTTGCATCAGGTTACTCGAAAATATGTTCCTCCGGCGATGTGCCCCGCTCCGGCGGGCTCGCGCGCGAGCTCCGCCGCGCCCTGGACAACCGACCCCATTGGCCCGAACGCCCAATTCATCGGTTGACCAACCCCAAGGAGGTTCCATGGTCAAGCAGTTTGTGCAGGTTCTCGTCGTCGCCGCTCTCCTCGTTTCGCCGGCCTTCGCCGCCAACGACGTCATCACCGCCGGACCGGATCTGTGGGAGACCACCGACAACGGCTCCACCCGTGCCGACTTCCTGCTCGAGCCCATCCCGGCCGGCTTCTTCTGCAACGGCGGCGAGGCTTTCCGCGGCTCGATCGCCTTCAAGGGCGTTCCCCTGACCACCCGGCCGGCGGACATCCTGGGCACCACCGACACCATCGTGCAGCGCCTCGACGACGCGGTCTTCAACGGCAGCGGCCACGCCCGCACCCGCGTCCAGGTACTCGCCATGGAGTTCGAGGGTCTCGACATCGTCAAGACCGACTGCGGCACCTACCACGTGCGCACCGTCCTCGAGGGCAAGCAGCCGATCACCGAGATGGAGATTCTGCGTGACGACGACAACGGCGGTCGCTTCCTGGCCGAGATCGCGGTGCGCGTGCGCTTGATCTTCTCGCCCATCGACGCGGTCGAGAAGGGCACCCGCACGCTGGTGCGCGAGCTCGCCTTCGCGCCGGCTCCGAACGCTCGCTGGGCCAACAAGGTCGGACCGGACGGCATCGAAACGCCCGCGGCGGTGATGGTCGACACCGATGCCGACCGCACCCCAGACGCTTGGATCGGCGGCACGCCGGACTTCGTCACCGGCTGGAGCATCGACGGCAACGGAAACTTCTCCGAAGGCTCCGACTGCCACTGCGACTACGCCTCCTGCGGTCACCGTCACTGCCTGTCGGCTCCGGGCCCCTTCGAGGCGATGCCCGTCGCCCAGTAGGCTGGTCTCGAAGCATCCAGGGCCTCGACCGAGTCGAGGCCCTGCCCCCCTCTCCAACCCCTCCTTCCAGCGAGTAACTCCAAGCCCTTGCCGTATACCTCTGAAAAAAAGGGCTTTATCTAAATTACAGAGATCAATAAAAATACGGCCAACCGCCAGAGTTAAAACAGAGATCTGTACAGAGATAGGAGGTTAATTGCGCATCTTGACATTATAATAAATACTTATTACGGTCTTTCCCGGCACCAGAAAGAATGCGCTTATCACCCCGCCGGACCTCGCGCGTGGGGCGCCGATGTCGCGCCCCGCCGGGTGATCGGAACGACTTCGGTTTTCTCGTTTTCCCTCGAGTCGTTCGATCACTCCAGGAGGTCTCATGTTCAAGAAGTTTTGCTGCACCCTCGCATTCGCCGCTCTTCTCACCACACCGCTCTTCGCCATCAACGACATCATCCCCGCCGGCCCGGACCTGTGGGAGACCGCCGACGGCGGTGCCACCCGCGCCGATTTCCTCCTCGAGCCCATTCCCGCGGGCTTCTTCTGCGCCGGCGGCGCCGCCTTCAATGACGTCATCGCCTTCCGAGGTGTGCCGATCGCCACTCAGCCGGCGGTTGCTCTCGGCACCACCGACACCATCGTCCAGCGTCTCGACGACGCCGTCTTCAACGGCAGCAACCTGGCCCGCACCCGCGTCCAGGTCATCGCCATGGAGTTCGAGGGCAGCGACCTCATCAAGACCGATTGCGGTAGCTACAGCGTTCGCACGGTCCTCGAAGGCGAGCAACCGATCACCGAGATGGAGATCCTCCGGACCGACGACAACGGCGGCATTTTCCTCGCCGAGATCGCCGTCCGCGTGCGCCTCATCTTCACTCCCGTCAATACCCGCGAGAAGGGCACCCGCACCTTGGTGCGCGATCTCAAGTTCGCCCCCGCCCCCAACGCCGCCTGGGCCAGCAAGCCCGGCGCCGGCGGTATCGAGACGCCTTCCGCGGTGATGGTCGACACCGACGCCGACCGCCAGCCCGACACCTGGATCTACGGCACCGACGGCTTTGTCACCGGCTGGAGCTCGGACGGCGTCAGCACCCTCGAGCGCACTGACTGCCACTGCGACTACCTCGAGTGCGGCCACCGCCACTGCCTTTCGCCGCCAGACCCGTGCCCTTGCACCGAAGACGATCTGATCTTCTGCCCCGTTGACTGCGCGCTCTAGACAGATTCAGGAGAGCAACATGAACAAGAAAATTCTCTCGATTCTCGCACTGACTACCCTCTTGGCGATTCCGACCTTCGCCGCCAACGACTTCATCGCCGCCGGACCGGACCTGTGGCAGACCACCAGTAACGGCACCACCCGTGCCGACTTCATCCTCGAGCCCATCCCGACTGGTTTCTTCTGCAACGGAGGTGAAGCCTTCCGCGGCACCATCGGCTTCAAGGGCGTGCCCCTGGCAACGCATCCGGCCGGCGCCCTCGGCAGCACCGACACCATCGTGCAGCGCCTCGATGACGCCGTCTTCAACGGCAGCGGCCACGCCAGCACTCGCGTCCAGGTCATCGCCATGGAGTTCGAGGGCCTCGATCTCGTCAAGACCGACTGTGGCACCTACAGCGTGCGCACCGTCCTCGAGGGCGAGCAGCCGATCACCAACATGGAGATCATCCGCAACAGTGACGACGGCGGCCTTTTCTTCGCCGAAATCGGCGTCCGCGTGCGCCTGATCTTCACCCCCGTCGAGGCGCGTGAAAAGGGCATCCGCACGCTGGTCCGTGACCTCGCCTTCGCCCCAGCCCCCAACGCCGGCTGGAGCACCAAGGCAGGCCGCGGTGGCATCGAAGCGCCCGCGGCCGTCATGGTCGACACCGATGCCGATCGCCAGCCGGACACCTGGGTCCACGGCACCGATGGCTTCGTCACGGGATGGAAAGTCGGCGACAACGGCACGGCCTATGCGAGCTCAGACTGTCACTGCGACTACGCCCAGTGCGGCCACCAGCACTGCCTCTATCCGCCGGGCTGCGAGCCCTGCCCGCCGAACCAGTTCTGCCCGATCACCATCGAGTGTGAGTTGCGCTAGCAGCCTGCGGGAATCCGGTACTCCGAGGGGAGCCTTCGGGCTCCCGGACCCAGACTCACAATGCCTATCGCTCAACCCTGGAGGCACCCCATGACCAAGAAGTGCTGTTGGACCCTGACCCTCGCCGCCCTGCTGCTCGCAGCACCCACTTTCGCCGCCAACGACTTCATCGCCGCCGGACCGGACCTGTGGGAAACCACCGACAACGGCTCAACCCGTGCCGACTTCCTGCTCGAGCCCATCCCGGCCGGCTACTTCTGCAACGGCGGTGAAGCCTACCGGGGCTCCATCGAGTTCAAGGGCGTGCCGATCACGACGCGGCCGGCCGGTGCCCTCGGCACCACAGACACCATCGTGCAGCGCCTCGATGACGCCGTCTTCAACGGTAGCGGCCACGCCAGCACCCGCGTCCAGGTGATCGCCATGGAGTTCGAGGGCCTAGACCTTGTCAAGACCGACTGCGGTACCTATCGCGTGCATACCGTCCTCGAGGGCGAGCAGCCGATCACCGAGATGGAGATCCTGCGCACCCATGATCACGGCGGCCTCTTCTTGGCCGAGATCGCGGTGCGCGTGCGTCTCATCTTCACCCCCGTCGAGGCCCGCGAGAAGGGCACCCGCGAGCTGGTCCGTGAGCTCGCCTTTGCCCCCGCCCCCAACGCTGCCTGGAGCACCAAAGCAGGCGAAGGCGGGATCGAGGCACCGGCCGCGGTAATGGTCGACACCGACGCTGATCGCAACCCTGACACCTGGATCGGAGGTACGCCCGACTTCGTCGCCGGTTGGAGCACCGAAGGCGAAGGCAGCTTCGAGGCTCCTTACGACACCATCGACTGTCATTGCGACTACCTGGAGTGCGGCCACCGGCACTGTCTCGGCGCTCCCGCCCTCTAGAGCGGATCGATCCGCAGCCCTATCGCCACCATCCCCTGGACCTCGCTGAGGGCGAGGTCCAGGGCTCTGTCGCCGAGACGCCCTCGGCGGCCTTGAGCTCTTCTTTCACTCCAGGAGACTTTCATGTTGAAGAAGTGTTGCTGGACCCTGACCCTCGCCGCCCTGCTGCTGGCAGCCCCCACTTTCGCCGCCAACGACTTCATCGCCGCTGGACCGGACCTGTGGGAAACCACCAGCAACGGCTCCACCCGCGCCGACTTCCTGCTCGAGCCGATTCCGGCTGGCTTCTTCTGCAACGGGGGCGAAGCCTTCCGCGGCGCCATCGGCTTCAAGGGCGTGCCCCTGGCGACTCACCCCAACCACATCCTCGGCAGCACCGACACCATCGTGCAGCGCCTCGATGACGCCGTCCTCAACGACAGCGGCCACGGCAGCACCCGGGTGCAGGTCATCGCCATGGAATTCGAGGGACTCGACCTGGTCAAGACCGACTGCGGCACCTACAGCGTCCGCACCGTGCTCGAGGGTGAACAGCCGATCACCAACATGGAGATCATCCGCACCAGCGACGATGGCGGCATTTTCCTCGCCGAAATCGCCGTCCGCGTGCGCCTCATCTTCACCCCCATCGAAGCGCGTGAAAAGGGCGCTCGCTCCCTCGTGCGCGAGCTCGCCTTCGCCCCCGCTCCCAACGCCGGCTGGAGCACCAAGGCAGGCCACGGCGGCGTCGAGACTCCGACTGCGGTGATGGTCGACACCGATGCCGACCGCCAGCCGGACACCTGGGTTTATGGCACCGACGGCTTCGTCACCGGCTGGTCCCCCGACGACAACGGCAACCTCGTCGAAGGCTCCGACTGCCACTGTACCTACTCGGAATGCGGTCACAAGCATTGCCTGCAGCCATCGTCCGAGTGCTGGAGAGGGTGCACAGCGGGCGTCGACTGTCCAAGCTTCTGCGCACTAGAACCGATGCTCTAAGCCTGCAAGTACTTCCAACCGACACTTGAATCCTGGAGATCTCTATGATCAAAAAGTGCTTTTGGACCCTGACCCTCGCCGCGCTGTTGCTGGCGGCCCCCACTTTCGCCGCCAACGACTTCATCGCCGCTGGACCGGACCTGTGGGAAACTACCAGCAACGGCTCCACCCGCGCCGACTTCCTGCTCGAGCCCATCCCGGCAGGATTCTTCTGCAACGGCGGCGAGGCCTTCCGCGGCGCCATCGGCTTCAAGGGCGTGCCCCTGGCAACGCACCCCAACCGAATTCTCGGCAGCACCGACACCATCGTGCAGCGCCTCGATGACGCCGTCCTCAACGGTAGCGGCCATGGCAGCACTCGCGTGCAGGTCATCGCTATGGAGTTCGAGGGCCTCGATCTGGTCAAGACCGACTGCGGCACCTACAGCGTGCGCACCGTTCTCGAAGGTGAGCAGCCCATCACCGAGATGGAGATCATCCGTACCAGCGACGACGGCGGCCTCTTCCTCGCCGAAATCGCCGTCCGCGTTCGGCTGATCTTCACCCCCATCGAGGCACGTGAAAAGGGCACCCGCGAGCTCGTCCGCGACCTCGTCTTCGCCCCCGCCCCCAATGCCGGCTGGAGCAGCAAGGCCGGCAGCGGCGGTGTCGAAACGCCGTCCGCCGTGATGGTCGACACCGACGCCGACCGCCAGCCCGACACCTGGATCTATGGCACCGATGGCTTCGTCACCGGCTGGAGCGTCGACGGCAACGGCAACCTCGTCGAGGGCTCCGACTGCCACTGCGACTACAGCCAGTGCGGTCACCGCCACTGCCTTTATCCGCCGGGCTGCGAGCCTTGCCCGCCGGGTGAAATCTGTCCGATCCCGATCGACTGCGAAGACCCTACCCTCTTCTAGTCAACACCGTCACGCGATCAATCTCGTGACGAGAGGGGGAGCTTCCGAGCTCCCCCTTTTTCATTTCTGTGGTCCCTATCCCGAGGAAAACTGCCGGCGGTCCAGCGGTCCGGCAACCGAAGACGACCCGTGGCGAGCTCGCCCACGGCAGCCGAATTCCGCGACTCGACCTCAATCAACCCACGCCTAAAACACAGTTACCCACAAGGACAAGGGATTAGTTGCGCATATTGACATTATAATAAGTACTTATTACTATCTCTTCCGGTACACAAAAATTGGATGGCTGCTTCCTTCGCGCCCCGGGCTGACGGCGACGAGAAGATGTCGCGCCCTGCCGGGTGACGAGAACGGCTGCAGTTTTCCGTCGAATCCCTCGAGTCGTTTCATCACTCCAGGAGGTTTCATGCTGAAGAAGTGCTGCTGGACCCTGACCCTCGCCGCCCTGTTGATCGCAGTCCCTGCTTTCGCCGCCAACGACTTCATCGCCGCCGGACCGGACCTGTGGGAAACCACCAACAACGGCTCCACCCGCGCCGACTTCCTGCTCGAGCCGATCCCGGCCGGCTTCTTCTGCAGCGGCGGCGAAGCCTTCCGTGGCTCCATCGGCTTCAAGGGCGTGCCCCTGGCGACCAATCCGGTCCGCGCCCTCGGCAGCACAGACACCATCGTGCGGCGCCTCGATGACGCCATCTTCAACGGCAGCGGTCATGCCAGCACTCGCGTCCAGGTCATCGCCATGGAGTTCGAGGGTCTCGACCTGATCAAGACCGACTGCGGAACCTACAGCGTCCGCACCGTCCTCGAAGGCGAGCAGCCGATCACCCAAATGGAGATCATCCGCACCAACGATGATGGCGGTCTTTTCCTCGCCGAAATCGCCGTCCGCGTGCGCCTCATCTTCACCCCCGTCGACGCCCGCGAAAAGGGCACCCGCGAGCTCGTCCGCGACCTCGCCTTCGCCCCCGCACCCAACGCCGCCTGGAGCACCAAGGCCGGCAGCGGCGGAATCCAGGCCCCGGCCGCGGTGATGGTCGACACCAACGCTGATCGCCAGCCCGACACCTGGGTCCACGGCACCGACGGCTTCGTCACCGGCTGGAGCGTCGACGACAACGGAAACTTCATCGAAGGCTCCGACTGCCACTGCGACTATGCGGAGTGCGGTCACCGGCACTGCCTCTACCCGCCGGGCTGCGAGCCCTGCCCGCCGGGGGTTCTCTGCGAGATCTCCTACGAGTGCGAGAACGTCGTTTTCTAGAGGAGTCCAAGCAGGCGAGAGCTACTCGCCAGACACGCAAGGGGGAGCTTTCGAGCTCCCCCTTTTTCGTCTCTCGGGTGCAAGAGACATCTCCAACGCTTCAATCCCCCGTCGAGACTGCCACGGAAACCACCCAAGGAGCCGGCCGAGGGCCCGACGCGCGAGCTCCGAGCACCGAGCGCAGCCGACGGGACCTCGGACGGCGGCCCGACAAGCAAACTCCCTCCCTCAAGAATTGCGGCCCGTAACTCGGACCCAACCTGAAAACCACCGGCAAGGCAGTGCTCAAGCCACCCACGGAGCCGGCCGGGGGCCCGTCGAGCGAGCACGGAGCGCAGATGTCTGAGCTCCCAAAAAACTTCCGAAGCCAGCCACTTCCGGAAATCACCCAAGACCAGCGGAGCCACCAACAGACGCGCGAGTTCCGAGCACCGAGCGCAGCCGACGGGACCCAGGACGGCGGCCCGCCAGAATACTCCCTCTCTCAAGAATTGCGGCCCGTAACTCGGACCCAACCTGAAAACCACCGGCAAGGCAGTGCTCAAGCCACCCAAGGAGCCGGCCGGGGGCCCGTCGAGCGAGCACGGAGCGCAGATGTCTGAGC